>CAZOHX010000710.1:0-1857 GCA_964579315.1 uncultured Saprospiraceae bacterium | reverse complement strand
CACAAAAAATAATCATGACGGATGACATTTTTTGGATAAAATTATCCGCAAATAGTAGCAGTCCAATAGACAGTAAAGAAAACAGTAAATACACCGTCACCATTGAAAGATTAAACTCTATAAATCCTAAAAATAAGCTAATATGTGCCACTATACTGAGCATAACACCTACCGTTTCCCAAAATAATCCTTTATTTTTATTAAATAGTAGCAATGCAATCACTAAAGCCGCGATTCCCACCGATATTCTACCTAGACCCGTATTAAAAACACCTGCAATCCCAAGGAAAAGGAAGAAAAATATGGCAGACAATAGTCCTCCCAAAATCGTTAAAACTTTAATCGTTCTATTGGAATATGCCTTATCATGGTCAAATAATATAGATTTGATTTTATCCTGATTTACATCTACACCATCAAAGGCATCTCTTTTTAGCAGCTTTTCTAAAAATTGGATACTATTTTCTTGATCCATACCACCTTTTATTTAATTTTAATAAATATTGTACTAAAATGCCAACCATCACAATAATGAATATACTGAGCAAAAGAAATGTCCAAAAACTATTGAATTTGATTTGGTGAACAACAAAAGACACCACTAAAACAATTCCACTAAATCCAAGCACACCTATATAAAAGACATCTCTTTTTTGAAAAGCATAGCGAAAAACCAAAGGGAAACTCACCACCACTCCTACCATGCCGAGCAATAAATTGTCTTCAAATATCTCATAGAACACAGCAAAAACTAGACTGCCAAACACAAACAAGGTCAATAGATAATGAAACCACTTGCCTTCTTGCTTGATAAAACTCATTTTTGAAATCAAAGATCGAATCAATAAAACAAATCCGTTGAATCCAAAAAGTATCAAGCTAACCTGATCAGGCAATAAGTTTGTCTGAACTTGATTAAAATAAAGGACAACAGTCATATTTATCAAAAGCAAAAACATAGTCCACAACACCAATGTATTTCCAGCTACAATCCAAAGAAATGCACCGATGGTCCAACCCAAGAAAAAATCATATGCATTGGCACCTGTCTGATAAATCTGTCCGAAAACAGCAAACAATGCTCCAATTAACAGGACATCGGCAACCAACAAAATTTCTTTCATCCAAGTATCCGATTTCCAAAAAGCCAAAATACTCACTAAAACAATAAGTCCTTGAATCAATCCAAATTTCATCATTTTAGGAATATCGCCCCAATTAAACGCAAAGAAAAAGATAACCCCAACGGCAAAGAAGATAATCCCCGTTGCCAACAACAAGTATTTCAAAAACACGCTCCATTGTGACTTAGTGGGGTGAATTTCGCTATCAAATACTGCCGAAACATCTCGCTCTGCCCAATCCATCAATAGCGAAAGTGTATGAATGATTCTCCTTTTCATTTTTCGTTATTCTGATATTTCAAAACTAATCGTTGGCTTTATCATTACAATTATTAAAATTTTGATTGACCCTAAAGTCATCTATGGTCAAAGCACCTTGACGTTTGCCATTCTCACCAGCAATTGAGTAGTAGAATCCTTTGAGTTTGCCATACACTTTTTCTCCAGGATGCTGACGTTGCCACATCACCCATACTTTTCTTAATGCCTTATATTGAATGCCCCCATCAAGTGCCCAACATTCATTTTCTTTACAAAGACAGAATGAACCATCTCCATTTTCATCAAAGATAACTTCTCCCAAAACGTAGGGAATATCGCCATCTTTTCGTTGTTTAGGACCAGAATTACATGAAAATTGGAGTCCAATCATCGTGATTAACATTACGAAAACAATGTATTTTTTCATTGAATTATTTTTTGAAATCGTTTTGAGGATATGGACTTTTTCTTC
>CAZOHX010000709.1:242-1859 GCA_964579315.1 uncultured Saprospiraceae bacterium | reverse complement strand
ATAATGTGTCATCAGAAATTTTGACCCATCGTCAAGTATTGACAGACTATTGGATTTTGTCATTTCTGTTATATTTCCAAATTTTTGTCGCTCCAATACGTCAAGTATTTCTCCAGATTTAGAAAACAGAATTGACTTATATTTTGCAATGACCAACCAAGATTGCATCTGAAATTGCTGAAAATCATTTCCAGACATAGAAAGATTAATATTTTCAGAACCATGACTTGGAATTGAAATTCTAAATCCGCTATCAAGATAGACACTATCCTTAATTTCACCTGATTGTGTATCAACAATTCTTCGCCCAAGCACTCCTCTATCCCAGTAGGATGAATTATTATCTATATTTATTACAGAAAGCAATTGCAACGTTGAGTCATTTTTTAATAGCAAATTTGCAGCATACTCCTTTTTATTATTTAAGGATGGGTAATAGGAATAATTCCAAAGCAAATTACCAGTTTTCAAATCAATACCCTCCACTATATGACCAGTAAATCCTACATTAATTGCATTATTTAAAATATACACTTTATCCTTTGACAAAATATGTTTTTTTGAACGATAGCTTTGTATAAGGTTATTTTTCAAGTCATTTTTTGTATAATGCGTCCAAATAGGAGTAAAATTATCAAACTGAATTGCTTGAAATGTTTGACCACTTACTAAACAAGAAAGAAACAGAAGTAAATAAAATAAAATTGTCTTCATATTTATAAGTTGAGTTTAAAAATGTCAAGCAGGTAAGTTCCCGCTTGACATAAAGTTACTAAAGTTTTAGCAATTAATTTAATTTGATCATGATTACAACTAACAATTGAAATTAAGACAAAAACAATTAATAATAATTTTTTCATTTTAAAATTATTTAAAACATTCCCAAAATTCTCTCAGGGGCGAGAACTGGTTAATAAATAAAAAACAAAAGCAAGACATCGTCGATTGAATATTTTCAGCCCACTATCTCTTCACTTTTCGCAAATTCCATAAAACAACCAGTAGCTAGCATTTTCGACAATCTCATATGATTAAGCGCTGATTGTCAGTTGGTTATTTCGTATCATTTGCAAATTATGAATGATAACTTACTTATATCAATTTTACAACTGTATGTAAATATTGCTGCAAGTAAAACTTAACTAATATTAATTTAGACTAAATCTATATTGCACAAGTAAACCAAAATCCAACAAAATTCCATACGTATCCTTTTCAAAGTATATATAATCAAACCCTTTAACTTTATAAGGATGTAAAAACATTGAAGAATATGGTTGTAAATTAATTATTCCCTTCAGAAGGGAATAATTTAATCCAAAACCAATATTTACATCCAAAAAATGAAAATCAAAAATATCAGAATGGGAATTTCCATAAAAAGCTCTATTACCATAAATATCATATGATGATGTTTTTAGTTTATAATTTTTGTAATTCCAAACAATTGCACCTTTTAGAAAAAAACTTTCTGACCAAAGGATGGACTTTTTAAAAGTTGGCTCCAAGAAAATCGACATCTGATTTTGAACTACAACTCTCTTAATTAGAGGATATTGTGGCGTACTATTATGAAAGCCCAAAGGAAATTTATATTTTCGTAATCCAAATCTCATA
>CAZOHX010000709.1:0-232 GCA_964579315.1 uncultured Saprospiraceae bacterium | reverse complement strand
ATTTTTGAAGATTTTCGAAAAACACAACCCACTTCCACATGATAACTTCCCTTTACTGAATTTAAATTTAATGTTTCAGATTTTTCGATAGTCGATAAATTATCATCTGGAAAATAGATAATTCTTGTTGTAGCAGAAGTGCCAATTCCTACAGTCAACAAATTATCTTGAGCGGTCATGGAAATTGAAAAAAATAAAAAAATAAAAAAATAATTCTTCATGAATTCTGTAT
>CAZOHX010000708.1:0-1862 GCA_964579315.1 uncultured Saprospiraceae bacterium | reverse complement strand
AATTATCCGTTTTAAACGTTTATAAACGTTTATAAACGTTTAAAACGGATAATTTCTCTCTTCTACCCCTATATTTGCCCAAAATTATTAAATGCATTGTCATAATTATTTATTTTATTTCTTGAAACGATTTTTGAATCAAGTGATTCTATCTATATTGTGATTGAATGCTCAAAAAAGGAGAAAATGAAAATTAAAAACCCAGAATTAGAATTGGCTTGGAATTTTATTGAAAAAACCAATCGCAATATTTTTTTAACAGGAAAGGCAGGTACAGGAAAAACAACTTTTCTTAGAAAAATAAAGAAAGAATCATTAAAACGTTTAGTCGTTGTCGCTCCTACGGGCGTGGCGGCAATAAATGCAAAGGGCGTTACCATTCATTCTTTTTTTCAAATGCCTTTTGGTCCTATTTTACCCGAAAATGTCCAACAAAACCCCCAACAATCCAAAAGTCATTATAAATTTAGCAAAAAGAAAACGGATATTATTAGATCGCTTGATTTACTAATTATTGATGAGATTAGTATGGTTAGAGCCGATTTATTGGATGGTATTGATCAAGTATTGCGAAAATATAAAAATAGAAATAAAGTTTTTGGTGGTGTTCAAGTATTGATGATTGGTGATTTACAACAGTTATCTCCTGTGGTCAAACCTACTGAATGGCAATTGCTTCAACCCCATTATTTCACACCATATTTTTTTAGTAGCAAAGCTTTTCAAGATGCAGATACCCTAGGTATTGAATTGAAACATATTTATCGCCAAGATAATCAAGCATTTATCAAAATACTGAATGAAATTAGAAATAATAATCTCTCCGACGAATCTGCTGCTGCACTTAATCAACGATTTATCCCTGATTTTTCTCCTCAAAAAGATGAAGGCTATATTACTTTGACCACGCACAATCGCAGGGCAAATCAAATGAACGAAGTCGCTCTAAAAAAACTTTCAACCAAATCTTTTATTTACAAGGCTAATGTCGAAAAAGACTTTCCTGAACATATGTTTCCTACTCACAAAAATCTCGAATTGAAAGAAGGAGCTCAGGTTATGTTTATTAAAAATGATTTAGAGCAATCCAAACGATATTTTAATGGTAAAATAGGAACTATAGTTTCTCTAAATAATACAATCATCAAAGTACAATGTCCTGGTGATGATGAAGAAATCTTTGTGGGAAAACAAATTTGGGAAAATGTAAAATACTCTATCAATAGCTCTACCAAAGAAATTGACGAACAGGTTGTTGGATCATTTGAACAATTTCCCTTGCGATTGGCATGGGCAATCACAATCCATAAAAGTCAAGGATTAACTTTTGAAAAAGCAATCATTGATGCAGAAGACTCTTTCGCACATGGACAAACCTATGTCGCACTCAGTCGATGTAAAACGTTGGAAGGTATTGTTTTGACTCGTCCTATCCAACCACAGAGTATCATCAATGATAGTCGGGTGACCACATTCACAAAACAGGTCGAAGCCAATTTACCTAACGAAAAACACTTGAAAAATGCTCAAAAGGAATATCAACTTAGTCTGATGGAACAACTTTTTGATTATCAATTTATGCTATTCCCTATTAAAAGACTCATTAGCATTTATTATAATTTTAAAACAAGTTTGAGGGGAAATATCATTGACCCACTAATGCACATTCAAGATAAAGGAATTATTGAATTGCAAAACATAGGGCGTTCATTCAATGCACAATTACGAAATTTAAGTCAAAATGCAAATGATTTAGAAAATGATGCGATGATTCAAGAACGACTAAAAAAGGGAATCGATTACTTTTTGAAATTTACCCAAGAACAAATTAAAAGTCAATATGATTTGTTGGAATATACTAC
>CAZOHX010000707.1:0-1865 GCA_964579315.1 uncultured Saprospiraceae bacterium | reverse complement strand
GTATTTTCCTTAATAATTAAATCTCCTAATTGACGATCTTCTCCTTTTCTATGAATATTTTTTCCTTGATTTAGACTGTCAACTTGAAGTGTAGCAAATCCATTTTCAACCACCACATCTTCGTACCGAATGACGGTATCTGTATTTTTCGGAAGAATAGCCCCCGTCATGATTTCGATACAATTTTCAGAAGATTTTAATTCCATTTGTGGAGCCCCTGCTGCTCCTACGCCTTCAATTTTAAAAATGCGCTGCCCTTGATTAAAAAATTTCCAATTGATAGCAATACCATCCATTGTCACTCGATTAAAAGGTGGAAAATCTCGATCTGCGTAAATATTTTCTTTCAAAATATAGCCATCACACTCCTCAAAAGGTAATGTTTCTTCCCCAAAAAGCTGTGTATTGTTCAACACTACATTTAGTGCATCTGTAAATGAAATCATTTTGATAAATTTTGTATTAATAGGTTAGCCACCAATTTTTGCCATAGATTCAAAGTCATTGCCATCAATTTTCAATTTTTCTTCTTCAGCAATAAATCCATTTTCATATTTATGAGAAACGGCATCCCTAATGGCTGTTTCCAACTGTAAATCCGTAGCTCCAGCACGAGCCAAATCTTTAATATTAAAAACACCTTTATCATATAAACAAGTTTTGATTACGCCCGTAGGTGTGATACGAATACGGTTACAAGCACCGCAAATTGTTCTTGAAAAAGCAGGAATAACACCAAAAGTCCCTTTAAAGTTTGGAATTTGATAATTATAAGATGTAGTATTTTTGGAATCCGTTAACCGTTTTGCGGAGGGATATTCTTCCATGATATGTTGCACAATTTTCTGATAATCCCAAGTAATTTTATGATTTTTCAGACCATTACCACTAAAAGGCATTTCTTCAATAAAACGGATAGATATAGGTCTATTTTCACCCAGTTTCACCAAGGGAATGATATCATCAATATTCATATTCTCCATCACTACGCAATTTATTTTCGTAGGAATATCATATTCAATTAACTGGTCAAGACAATCTATCACCTTATCCAATTCATCTCTTCGAGTAATTTGGAAAAATTTTTCTTTATCAATGGTATCAAGGGAAAGATTAATCCCCCCAATGCCCATTTGCTTTAATTCAGGGATAAATTTAGCAGAAATAGCCCCATTGGTAGTAATATTGACTTGATCTATACCCTCAATATTCGTCAATTCATTCAAAAAATACATGAAATTTTTCCGAATAAAAGGTTCTCCCCCAGTTAATCTCACTTTAGAAATGCCCATTCTACTCAGGATTTGAACCAAATGAATCATTTCTTCATAAGAAAGTAACTCCTGTCTAGGTAAAAAGTCAATGCCTTGCTCAGGCATGCAGTACGTACATCTAAAATTACAACGATCGGTGACCGCAATTCGCAAGTAATTTATCTGCCTTCCAAACTTATCTACTAATGATTTTTTTCTCATAACTCCGCAATGATTTGCAAAGTTAGGGATTTTAAAAGGTAATATCCCAATTTTAATGGAATCATTTAACTTTTAGAAATAAAAACATTCCTATTAAAGAAGTACAAATTCATCTAATTAATCGATAACTTTCTCATCCGCACGCTTAGCCTTCTCCCAAACCACCGATTGAGATCCCTTAAAATATCGAATAATCCCTCTAAATACAGCATAATTCATCATAGAAAAATAATAAGGAACAAATAACGCCTTGACTTTTATTTTACGTTTCGCCAAAGCATAACCGAGTAATGCCATCATATAAAATATGACTTGAAGCATCATAAATATTATATAAATCAACGTTCCTGGATGAAAAGCCAAATAAATATTGGATAAAAATATCAAAAT
>CAZOHX010000706.1:0-1881 GCA_964579315.1 uncultured Saprospiraceae bacterium | reverse complement strand
TGGTTGTTGCCGAGCACTAAACTGGTTAAAGTTGCCAGTTGAGCGAAACTGCCTGGAACAGAGCCAGATAGGTTGTTTTGATATAGGGCTAGTCTATCTAGCGAAGTAAGGTTGCCCATTGATGAAGGAATGGTATCTGTAAGATTATTTTTAGCCAAATCTAATACTATTAGTTTGGTGATGTCTCCAATAGAATTAGGGATGTTTCCAGATAGATTATTGTCATATAGAATAATTTTAGTAACCGTTTGATTGTCACAATCAATGGTCAATCCATACCAGTTTTCTATGGGGTTGTTAACGTCCCAGTCATTGGATGAGTCTCCATCATTTTCGGATGTCCAATTGAGACCGTCTGTGCTATTGAATAGGTCTAAAAGGGCGTCTAGTTCTGATTGTGAAATACTACAAGCATTTACAGTCAATCCACTAATAAAAAAAAATATAAATGTTAAAAATTTCATAGTTGTTTGTTTCCTTATCTTTACTTTATTAATCCAATACTTAATCCAATCTCATGAGATATCCCAAATCTTGGACTATCCCCAAAAACGGAAGCACTTACTCCGTATCTCATTGCGATTAAATTATCAACCCCAATTTTATCATTCAGATACAAGCCAAATCCACCCAATACAAAACCAGCAGAATTAAATCCAGAAACCAAGTAAATTACCTCATTGATTTGATATTTTAAATTAAAATCTACATTCAAAGGGGCTCCTTTTACGTATTTCAACCAACTTGATAATTCAAAATAAGATTCATCATTTGATAATCCTTTTTTATAACCCACTTGAGCATAAAAATGTTGAATTCTTTTGACATCAAATTTATTTTGATCATTTTTAAAACTCAAATCTAACCCGAGTAATTGAGGTACAGACATCCCTCCAAAAACCATATCATTTTGCCCTATTTTACTATAAAAAGCGATTCCCAATCCCATATCGGGAGAAAGCGTATTATTCAATTCATAGGCAACGGCATCATCTTTATCAATCAATTGGGCATCACGAGCATCAATAGAGTAACTGACCAACCCTCCAGAAATCCCAAAAGAAATTCCATGATAATAGGGATCATCCGAAAGCAATCCACCTATCTTTCCATAAATACCTGTTGTGTTTATTTTTGAAATTTTATCTTGCATGATATACCCACCCGAAATGATTCCAACCGCATTTCCATCATGAAAATAATCCACATGAATTAGATTGGTCTTTGGAGCATTTTTAATCCCCGTCCATTGATTTCGATGGCTAACTCCTATATTCAATCTATATTCTGAATACAAATAATTCATATTCAAAGCTCCTGGATTGATGATGGTCTGGAGATTATTAAAATCGGATTGCAAAGGTAGTTGCTGTCCAAAAAGCCTTGTACTTCCTAGGATTCCTAAAATTAAAAGGATATATATTTTCATAAATGTAGCCTGTGTTTATTTACTCAGTAAACCTATGTAAATCATAGATTTCCTTGTTAAAGGCTGCTAAAAACATGCCATTTTAGAATATTTGAATGGATGAGCGATATTTGCGATTATAAATATCGTCTAGACCTTGAGTCTGGATTAGAAACCAACGATAATGGTAAAGATTTATGTCTTTTTCATTTTCTTTTTAGTATTCATTAATGCTTCATTTTTGAAGTTTTCATTTAATATATTTTTCAGCTTATAGGGTTGATTCAATGCATTTTGATCAATTGCGAAATAATCAGATAACACTCTTATTGATTTTTTCGAAAGACCTTTATGTAAATTAAGAATCCTTGAAACTGTGCTTTTATTAACTTTCAAAATTACCGCTAATTCATTGGCTTTAATATTATTCTGAGTCATCAAATCTTTAATTAGAGTAATTGGATGAACATCTA
>CAZOHX010000705.1:0-1882 GCA_964579315.1 uncultured Saprospiraceae bacterium | reverse complement strand
GTTCGGCCATTTCGAGCTCCGCACCACACGATTAGTGATGTAGCTTTGGTTGGGGGAGGTTCCAACCCAATGCCAGGAGAAATTTCTTTGGCTCATAATGGCGTCTTGTTCTTGGATGAATTACCCGAATTTAAAAGAACAGTACTTGAAGTCCTGCGTCAACCCATCGAAGAACGAAAAGTGACTATTTCAAGAGCTAAAATTGCGGTGGACTATCCTGCTAGTTTTATGCTTATCGCTTCTATGAATCCTTGTCCTTGCGGTTACTATAATCATCCCGACAAAGATTGTGTTTGTGGTCCGACCCAAGTCAAAAGATATTTGAATAAAATTTCAGGTCCTTTGATGGACAGAATTGACTTGCATGTTGAAGTTACACCTGTTTCTTACAAAGAATTGACAAGTGATAAAGTTGCATCAGAAACGAGTAAAGATGTAATGGAAAGAGTGGTAAAAGCACGAAAAATACAAGAAAAACGCTTTTCTGAAACAAGTTTTCATTCCAATGCCCAAATGCCTAGCAGACTTGTTCGACAATATTGTGCAATAAATCAACCTGGCTCTATTTTGCTAAAAACTGCTATGAAAAAACTGCAACTCTCGGCAAGAGCCTACGATCGGATTTTAAAAGTAGCTAGGACTATAGCTGATTTAGCGGCTAGTGATGAAATAAAAATCGAACACCTTGCTGAAGCGATTCAGTATAGAAGTTTGGATCGAGAGAATTGGGCGGGGGAATAGATGAATTGGGAATTAGGAATTGAGAATTAACTTAAGATAAAGATTTTTCTATTTCGAAAGAATTAAATATTATGAAAATAATTTCATACAATGTCAACGGAATACGGGCAGCATTAAAAAAAGGATTGGGAGATTGGATAAAGGAAAATGATTATGATATTATTTGTTTTCAAGAATCCAAGGCACAAAAAGAACAAATTGACATCAAACTATTCAATGAATTGGGATATCATGTTTTTGTGCATTCTGCTGTAAAAAAAGGGTATAGCGGAGTAGTTGTTTTGTCCAAAAAGAAGCCTATCTCGATAAAACAAGGGTGTGGAATAGAATACATTGACGTTGAAGGTAGAATTATACAAATTAATTATGAAAATTTCACTTTATTGAATTGCTACTTTCCTTCGGGAACAACGGGGGATATTCGTCAAGCTATCAAATATAAATTCTTAGATGACTTTTATGAATGGATTCAGGATTTTAAAAAGCAACAACCTAATCTAATCGTGGTTGGGGATTATAATATTGCTCATACAGAAATGGATATACATAACCCAAAAAGTAAAAATTCTGGGTTTTTACCCGATGAACGAGCATGGATGACAAAATGGTTTGAAAGTGGTTTTGTGGATGCATTTAGATTTAAAAATCCAGATTTACAAACCTACAGTTGGTGGACTTATCGAGTCAATGCACGAGCAAACAATAAAGGATGGCGTATTGATTATCAATCGGTGTCTTTACCATTAAAAGATAAAATCGTGGATGCAAAGCAGTTGAATGATATCGTACATTCAGATCATTGCCCCGTCTTATTAAACATAAAATTGTAAACAAAATATTGTTATCATTACGTTTTCAACCAACTTTAAGTTTTTTTTCATCTTGAAAAACATTTTTTAACAAAAAATTATATTAAAAAGTAAAAGAATATGTAATATTGATGAGTTTTTAGTAATAAGTAGGTACTATGAAAATGATAAAATTATATCATCATGAAACAAACAGGAAATCATAAACAGTTTTCAACAAAAATATTCTTTTTATTACTAGCCATTGGATTATTTCCACTAATTAGTGGATTTGATGCTTTTGAAGATAGTAATATTCATAAGGAACGACAAAAATATATTGAAAAATACAA
>CAZOHX010000704.1:0-1885 GCA_964579315.1 uncultured Saprospiraceae bacterium | reverse complement strand
GTGTGCAATAAGAGATATTTGTCTCGATAAAATTAAGACAGATGAAGCCAATGAGTATGCAGTAAATATTAGTAAAGCACTATATACTTCAGATAATGACAAAATAAAATTAAAGCTCAATAATATGGAGCACCAAAGCACTCTTCAAACAATCCTTACTGGATCAATTGAAACAATTACAGAGAATGATAAAAGAACAAACTATTGGAAAAACTACAAATATTTGTATGTTCGGCTTAAAAAAATGGAAGTCGAAGAGTTTTTTAGTTTTACAAAACTTTTAGAGCGAGTAAAAGTAGTAATCATTTTCTTAGATGATGATCAAGATGAAAATTCAGTTTTCGAATCAATTAACTCACTTGGTAAGCCACTATCAGGTTCTGATCTAATAAAGAATTATTTATTTACATTCAAAAAGTTTGATTGTTCACATGATGAAGAAAAAAGATTAACAGAGATATATACAAAAAAATTTGAATCTCTTTTTGCCGATGAAAAAAGTGTCGAGACTGAACTTGAAAAGTTTTTTCGTGAATATATTGCTATTCATACACATGTGCTAGTAAAAACTGATCCTAAAATTATTTATTATTCCTTCAAAAAAATGGTTGGTGACATTACAAGTTATGAGGAATGTAGGGAAAGAATACTTGACTTAGTAAAATGGGGGGGGCTGTACCAAACAATAAGGTTAAGCAAAGTTAATGAAATACAACAAAGTTATCTTGAATATTTACGAGCCTCGTTTGGTACATATGCATCTTTATTAATGGATGTATTTGAGAAAAATTCCACAAATATAGATGGCACTATAACAATTAATACACCATATCGCCTAAATAAAATATTAAGTAAAATAGTAGCATATGATGCTTCTAGGTTTATTGCTGGCCATCCTGCAAAAGAAATTACTAGATTTATTCCAACAATTCCAAGTAAGCTTAAAAGCATAAACCCTTTGTACTATGAAACATATGCAGAATCATTTGAAAACTTGGTCACAACTACAAATGAAGGATATAAGCAACCAAGCATCAATATCTTAAAAAGAGCAATTAATAATGTTAACTTATATGATAGAAAAAGAAAACCTTTATTACGTTTTTTAGTACTACTCGAAAACATCGGAAAAAATGAGGTTTTATCATTTGAAAATGACCTGCAAGGTTGCCAAATTGAGCATATTTTGCCCCAAACACTAAACAGCCAATGGAATCATATATCAAAGAACGATCATGAAAAATATCTTCATACACTGGGGAACTTATCGATAACATTTAACAATCAAAACCTTAGTAATAAAGGATTTGATGCCAAAAAGCGAATCCTTGCTGAGAAGTCAAGAATAAACCTAAATTATCATCTACTACAATATGATGTTTTTGATATTAGTGCCATTGAAGATAGAGCTAATAAACTTTTAAAATTATTTATTCAAGAGTTTGAAATACCAGATTCCTCAGATGATGCTGAGTGTGGTTATTACGGAGATGACATTTTCATGTTACATAAAGATATCCAAGCACAAGGTGTCTTAACTAAAGATGGCTTAATAGTGCGAAAAGGCTCAGAAGTAACTTTACATGATTTACCTAGTTTTCCAGAAAGCCTTAGAACGATGAAAGCAGTATTAATTGAACAGGGAATATTGATTAAGAAAAATGATATATTGGTATTTACAAAAGATACGAGTTTTACTAGTTCATCACAAGCTGCAACAATGATCGCAGGGGCTTCTATTAATGGGAAAGTTAGTTGGAAGTTTGCAGATAATCGAACATTAAAAGATTTAGGTTTTTAGCGTGGTAGCGCGGTAGGTTGGGTAGAGGAACGAAACCCAACATTACCCAGCCCAAAATAACAAAAAACTATGCAATACCGCCGA
>CAZOHX010000703.1:0-1894 GCA_964579315.1 uncultured Saprospiraceae bacterium | reverse complement strand
TACCTATGCTACCATTGGATTTTTACATCAAGAATTAAATATTACCAAAGGAAAAACAGTGATGGAAGAAGCGGAATCCGCTTTTGAACATCTCAAAAAAATTGAAGCTCGTCTTGATGAATTAAATCATGAGGTAGAAACTCGTACAGACTATGAATCTGACTCCTATACCAAAATGCTGAATGAATTGGTGGATTTAAATGAGCAACTCCACCATCAAGGTAGTCAAGATAAGGCAGGACTTATTGAACAAACTTTAAAAGGATTGGGTTTTAAACAATCTGATTTCAATCGTTTGACTGATGAATTTAGTGGAGGATGGCAAATGCGAATTATTTTGGCAAAAATGCTACTCCAACGACCTGATTATTTGCTTTTGGATGAGCCTACAAATCATTTAGATATTGAATCCATTATTTGGCTCGAAGCCTTTTTGAAAGATTATCAAGGAGCCGTAATTGTCATCTCTCACGATAGACAATTCTTAAATAATGTCACTAAAAGAACCATTGAAATTGAATTGGGGAAAGTCTATGACTATCAAGGAAATTATGATAAATACATGGATATTAGAGCAGAACGCCTAGAAAAACAAATGGCCGCTCACAAAAATCAATCTAGAGTAATTGCTCAAAAAGAAAGGGTCATCAACAAATTTATGGCGAAAGCCAATAAAACAAAGATGGCACAATCCATGAAAAAGCAATTGGATAAAATGGAACGTATCGAGTTGGATGTAGCAGATACCGCAGCCATGAATTTAAGATTTCCACCAGCCCCAAGATCAGGTCAAGTAGTTGTGAATATAAAAAATTTAGAAAAAAAATACGGAGAAAATTTAGTTTTAAATAACATAGACTTGGTACTCGATAGAGGTGAAAAAGTCTCTTTTGTCGGTCAGAATGGACAAGGAAAAACAACTTTGGCAAAGATAATCGTCAATGAATTGAGACATACGAATGGCGAAATAAATCTAGGACATAACGTAAAAGTGGGTTATTACGCTCAAAATCAGTCCGATACACTCTATTTGAAAAATACAGTTTTAGAAACGATGGAAGCCCATTCCCCACCTGAAAAAAGGACTAGTTTGAGAAGTATTTTAGGTGCATTTATGTTTAGTGGAGAAGATTCTGATAAAAAAGTTTCAGTACTTTCTGGAGGAGAACGTGCAAGACTTGCATTGGCATGTTTGCTTCTCAACCCCTTTAATCTTTTAGTACTGGATGAGCCAACCAATCACTTGGATTTAATTTCAAAAGATGTATTAAAGCAAGCTATTCAAAATTATGATGGTACATTAATTGTCGTTTCGCACGATAGAGATTTCTTGGAAGGATTAACAGAAAAGACCATTGAATTTAGAGATAAAAAGCTACATACGCACTTAGGAGATATCAATTATTTTCTTCAACAACGGAAAATGGAAAATATGCGTCAGGTTGAATTGAGTAAATCATCTCATGCAGGGGTTGCAACCCATCAACCGAAAAAAGACAATACACTTTCTAAAGAAGATTTTGAAAAGAAAAGACGTTTTCAAAAAGATGTTCAAAATGCAGAACGGAAGATTGAAAAATTAGAAAAACTCATTCAAAAACAGGAAAAAGAAATGGAAGCCGATGATTTCTATGGTCAACCTGATGTTCAAAAGAAATTAGATGCTTATACCCAAACCAAAAAAGATTTGGATTTGGCGATGGAAGCTTGGGAAAAAGCGACCGAAAATTTGGAAGCCATCGGATAATTTTCATACAAAACAAACAAAATGACACTTAGAGAAATCCTTGAATTTAGAAGATCTACCCGAATTTACGATGGAACTCCTGTTCCCCAAAATGTCATTCAATCAGCTATAGAAGATGCCATTTTGGCTCCTAACAGTAGCAATTTA
>CAZOHX010000702.1:0-1899 GCA_964579315.1 uncultured Saprospiraceae bacterium | reverse complement strand
ATATAAACACAAAAACATATGTCCACCTACTTAGTAAAGCCGCATTTCCCACAATATGTCACGCACTCATTTTTTAATTTCTACGAAAAGTACGCTTTGCATTTGCACCAAAAGCATCTAATACACCATTTAATCCTCCCCCATTTTGAATATTGATAGCATCCTTATACAAAACATTCAACCATTCATTATTTCTAACTTCCCCTTTTGCGTTAGAATGAAGGAGTAAATAATCACCTGTTGCCAATGATGGGTTATAAAAAAGAAAACTCACATCGTGTTGATCTAAAGATTTTATTTCAGTATAAGTCCACACTTCATAAGGAGGAGCATATGGATCATCAATAACTTCTTGTCGCTGTGAAGGAGCACCATATCGAAGATAGACACGACCTCTATCTGTCTCAAAACCATAGCCAAAACCAGATTTAAAGGTATGATCAATAGCTTTGGCAACTTTCATATATTGCTCGTATGCATCTTTAGGGTTGATGGGTGCTTTTTTTGCCCAATAAGTATATAAATAATTGGATTGAGCAGTTGGATTCTTTTTAGCAATCAGTGCATTTAAAATAACAGCTTCATCATCTTCATAAAGTGGCAATAAAGCTTTCAAACTATATCTTAATTCTGAACTAGTCAATTCTTTCGCAAAATTATCATCTGAAGAAACATCAATTTTATCGGCTAATTGCTGATCTAAAATTGGATTGCTACGATAGAAGTCAATTTGTTTGCCACTCAATAAATTATTTTTATTATCATGGGCAGTTATTTTTAAACGGTAATTTCCTGAAGGGAGTTTACCAATATCCAAGGAAGTCAGCAATACATCGACTTTACGAATATTTCGTTTTTTATGCCCGATCAACACCCCTTTTGTTTTTCCATTTCCAAAAACCCGTTCAACTGTGTAAGTGACTAAATATTCCCCATTTTTTAATTGATTTGTATTATAAATTTCATTGTAAAAAGTAAGTTTTGAAATATTTTTTTGATAAAAATTAAAAGGAGCAATCTCCAAATAATAACCATTTTTTGTAAATGGAGAATTGGAATCATCTTTTTTATAAGAAGAAAGCAATAGAATATCAGATTGACTTACTTTTTCACTAGGAAATCCTACTTTAAATTTAGAATTATAGGACATTTTATTGGATTCATCCAAGGCATCGACCACCGACAACTCCAATTGATAATCTCCATCTTCAAGTTGATAACGCTTGATGTCCATAAAATTTAATGCCCGCTTGGTAATTGGTGAGGACAATTCATATTTTTCAACTTTCACTATTTTATCCCCTTGTTTAAGAAGTAATAATACATTTACAGCTCCTTGAAACTGTGTGGTATCATTTTTCAAAGGTTTATAATCTATAGTTGAACCAATTACGGTTAGATATATTTCTGTATAATTAAATTCAGACGTATTAAAATTCGCATAGGTACAGCTGACATCTAGTGCACTCACGCTTTGTAATAGTATAAGATTTAGTAAAAAGGTGAATATCTTTTTCATAAGTTTTACTCATTTTATTTTCAATGTAAAAGTAATCAAAAATATTAAAATGAAGTGTAATCTAGTTGACAAAAGGGCGTTTTTGCTTTAATGGTATTGTTGGATTTCAAGGGAAGACATTAAAACAATATTTGTGTAGTAAAAGGAAGGAAAAATAGGTAGAGTTACGACAATGGAAATTTGTAAAACCAAAATCTCTCAGAATTTGTCAGACATGCATATCATTTGAGTGCGTGACAAAATGTGGGAAACCAAGCGATTTAAACAAAATCTATTTTAAATAATCGCCATTCTAAAACGTTTAATTTTTGTGGTCGATATTTTACTTTCCATCACTTTTTAAACTTTTTTACTTTTTGCTTCAGGTCAAAAAGTAACAA
>CAZOHX010000701.1:0-1900 GCA_964579315.1 uncultured Saprospiraceae bacterium | reverse complement strand
CATTATGAATGGTGGGAACCCGAAATGTCTTTTTTAAAAACAACAGATGGCGGAAACAATTGGACAAAAGTCTCCAATAATTTACCCCCATTAACGAGAATTGTAAAAATATTGGTAGATAAAAATGATGCAAATTTGGTTTACGCTCTAGGCGGAAGAGCTCGTTTTGGTTGCTCTGAACCCTATTTATATCGTTCCACCAATGGAGGGCAAAATTGGACAAGAATAGCAACTAGTGTTGGATCTATATTAGATTTTGATTTGCATCCTACAGATCCTAATATCATTTTTGTTACCAATTTTCAAATGGCTGCAACGCCTTGTGATGTTGAGCTTTGGCAATATGCAGAAGATGTAGGTTACTTATTTAAAAGTACAAATGGGGGAAGTAATTTTACGCAAATTGGTGATTATGGTGGAATCATAAGTGTAGGTACAAATCCAGACCATATCACGGTTACGGATATAATCGCTATTGCGGATTGGAATGATAATGCTGGGACTTGGGAGACCAATGATGGTGGGGATTCTTGGACACATACTGGATTTATTTCAGATTGGACTTATGGGTGGGCTACCCTAAGTTTTGCTTACACTTTGAGCTTCAATGGACTAAATAAAACACTCCGAAAAGATCAATTTCATCCCGATCGACTATACGGATCTTTTGGTCAATGGGCATGGAGCAGTATGGATGGTGGAAAAAAAATCATCAATATTTCTACCAAATCTTACGGAAATGATGAATATCGAACTACTGGACTTGAAAATATTGAAGCCAACGCTTTGGATGTGAATGATAGTGATCCCAATATCATTTATTGTGGCTATTATGATATTGGATTTTGGTATAGTAAAAATCATGGGGCTACTTGGAAAAAAAGTTATCCCGATAAGACAACTTATCCTGATTATGTATGGTGGGATGGTGGCGGAACCAACAACAATTTCATACTGAGTGATCCTGAAAGACCCAATGTGGTTTGGGCTACTTTTGGAGCAAATAATTATTCTACAGTGGGTGCTCTTTTTAAGAGTACGGAATTTGGCGAAAATTGGATCATATCTAATAATGGTTTGAATACTTCATTGAAAAACATGCATGGTATGTCTATTGATTTGAACAGTCCAACCAATAATAGAACCTTATTTTTAACCTTAGATGGAGATGTTTATAAATCTGTTGATGATGGAGTCCATTGGACAAAGAAACTAACCAATGGTGGATTGAAATTCACAGAAGTCGATCATTTTGATAGCAATTTGGTTTATGCAGGTGGGAAAAATGGATTTTGGAGATCTACGGATGGCGGAGAGCATTGGTCAGAAGTTGGATTGCCCGAAATGAGATTTATCAATTATTTGAATGCAAACGCCATTATGCGTGATGATATCGTACCTACTTATGACGAAATGTATGATAATCCACAAATCATTGCCTGGCAAGGAATTTTTGATATTAAAGCGGATCCTAATGTTGCGAATCGTGTTTATACCACAGCTTATGGTCCTGATAAAGGACTCTATCGGAGTGATGATGGTGGTTTGAATTGGACAAAATTATATACCAATGATAAAATGCGTGGGATTGCGATTGCTCCACAAAATTCCGATGTAATCTATGTATCATCTTCTTTGAATTACCACTCTGGTGGGTGGGATGAGCGTTCCAAAGGTTTTTTGATGTCCACAGATGCAGGTGCCACATGGACCGCAGTCAATGACGGAATGGCCTGGACAGATGGCGGTCGAATGGAAATTGAACATGGAAATCACCCCTATATTTGGGGTATTTCTCCTGGTACGGGATTGCAATATGCTGATATTTCAAGTTTCATAACTCCTACGGTAAACATCCCCAATGTAGATGCGATGGGTGTTTATCCTAATCCAGCAAAAG
>CAZOHX010000700.1:0-1901 GCA_964579315.1 uncultured Saprospiraceae bacterium | reverse complement strand
AGGATGGAATGCTTTGAAAGAAATAGGAGTAACTTTAACGGAAAACCCATCAGGATCATTTATTTATGTGATTTCGGGGATGCATGTAATCCACGTTTTGGGTGGAATCGTAGCATTGATGGTCGCTTTGGTTCATGCGTTTATGTTACCGCACAAAGTAACGGAAAAAAGGAAATTGAGATTTCAATTAACATATACTTATTGGCATTTTGTTGATTTTTTATGGCTGTATTTAATCATATTTTTTGTAATGCAGCAATCATAATTTTTAAAGATTAAATAATTCGATATGACGAACGATTCAACGGTTTTAGAACAAGTAGAAGCCTATGACAAAGAAGATTGGTCAGGAGGAAAACCTCCTATGAAAGCCAGTTATGGGAAACTAATGATGTGGTATTTTTTACTTTCTGATGCTTTTACTTTTAGTGGTTTATTAATTGCCTATGGAGCATTAAGGTTTTCAAGTAATACTTGGCCTTCTCCAGATTTTGTGTTTTCTACTGCTCCATTTGGAATTACTGGAATGCCACTTATTTTTGTGACTATAATGTCATTTTTGTTAATCATAAGTTCTGTTACCATGGTACGTGGTGTACAAGAAGGACACCGTGAAAACCAGAAAGGTGTTGTTTTTTGGTTGCTTCTTACGGTTCTTGGTGGATTAGGATTTCTAGGCTGTCAAGCTTGGGAGTGGAATAATTTGATCAATAATGAACATATGACTATATATGAAAATCCATTTGGTACTCATATTGAAGCAGGAACCTATTTGGAAGATGGGCATGAAATAAAAGCTGGTGATACTTTTCAAGTTGGGGATCCTTACTTGATTCACGGTCATCATCAGACAAAATATAAAACAGCAGCAGGCGTTGAGAAAAAATTGAGCTATGGTCCAAAGGCTTTTGGTGGTCTTTTCTTTTTTATTACTGGATTTCATGGATTTCACGTTTTTACTGGGGTTGTTTTTCTCTTGATTATTGCCATTAATGCTGCATCAGGACTCTATGTCAAAAGGAAAAATGGATATGAAATGGTTGAAAAGGTCGGTTTGTACTGGCATTTCGTAGATTTGGTTTGGGTATTCGTATTCTTGGTTTTCTATTTACTTTAATTGATTTAAAAATATTATATTATGGCACATGTTGATTACGCTACTGCGAAAAAAAATGTAGTAATTGGTTTAGGATTGTTGGCAGCAATAACATTAGTTGAAGTAGGTTTGTCTTTGTTTGTTCCCAATATGTTTGGAAAGTTATTAATTTTATGCTTTTCTATTTATAAGGCTTATTATATTATGTGGAAATTTATGCACTTGGGGGAAGAAGCAAAAGTATTGAAATTTGCAATTGTCCTTCCTTTTATCTTATTGGCATGGGGGTTAATTGCATTTTTACAAGAAGGTAATGCTTGGAGAACTAGACGTGCTAAAATTGTTGACCCTATAAAAATGGAGGAATTTAACCATAAAGGAGATTATGTACCAAAACATGGTACTCATGATTCAGGTCATGAGGAGCATCATTAATTGTATGATTCTTTTACTCGCTTTAAAACATTTCTACTATTGAAATGTTTTAAAGTGGAGTTATTTACTTTCTAAAGCCTGATATATGTTCAGGCTTTTTTTGTTTAATAGTCATTAGATTTAAGATTGTAATAGTGTTTCTTTTAACTGGCTGTATTTATCATTATTTATTGAAAATGATTTTTAGCAAAAAATAGAGTAATCAATACAGTTTAAATCATTGCAGAAGCAAATAATATTATGGGAGAAAAAAAAGGAAATTTAGCAACGGCTTTGGTCTTATTTATCGTGGTATTTTTACCACTAGGATCTTTAATTTATTTACAAAAAGGATTTCACTATCATAAAAAGATATGGGATGATATGAAAT
>CAZOHX010000699.1:0-1919 GCA_964579315.1 uncultured Saprospiraceae bacterium | reverse complement strand
CACAAAAAGATTTTGCAACACCAAGAGCTGTTTGCCAAGATTTCTGGGGTACGACATTTTTAGTACTTGGCACCCACAAATCTGATGGTAACGAAAAGGATTCACTAGCCAAAAGATTAAGATATTGAGTCATCGTTGTAAAAGAGCCTTTCAGTGCGTAGCCTGCTGGCAATAAATATCTCAATCCAATTCGGGGTTGTAGGGATAAGTATGTCACATCTTTGGGTTTAAATGCTGAAAAATGCAATCCCACATTCATTTTAAATGCACCAAATTTCATATCATCTTCCACATAACTATCAAACTCGATAGAACTAATAGGCTTTTCACCAAAAGTTGTATCCACATTGAAATCTTCATCTCCTTCATATTTAAAATTTAAGGCTCCAGGACTATAAATGTGATTGGTGACACTCGAACCAAAACGTACATAATGATTGGGATTAGGTATATAATCAAAATCCAATTTTCCAGACAAATCTTTAATTCCAGATTTATAAATTGCTGCAAAACTTTCAGTCTGCTTGATACCCAAAGTATCTGAAAAAGTATCTTTTTCCTTTGCTTTTACTTTCAAATCATAATTGCTATACGTCACAGTAGAATTTAAGAACAATTTTGGAGTAAATTGGTGATTCCAACGCAAGGCAGTCACCACATTTCCCCATGCTAAACCAAATTGAGATTCATATGTATTATTATCATAGGTATCTTCGATATCCGTTCTAAAAATATCAGATCCAGAATAAAACGATAAAAACAGACGATTGTTATCATTGATTTTATGGGTCACTTTTGCATTTGCATCATAAAAATATAAAGTACCATCTACTTTTGTATCCTCAATTCCGCTGGTAGCACTTCTCAACAAGGGTCTTGCCAGCAAATCCCAATAAGTTCTTCGTGCGGAAACCAAAAAAGTTGTTTTATCTTTTACAATAGGTCCTTCCAATGTGAATTTCGATGATATAATTCCAATAGAACCTTCTCCGTGAATCTTTTCTTTATGTCCGTCTTTCATATTTATCTCTAAAACGGAGGATAATCTCCCACCAAAACGAGCTGGGAAACCACCTTTTGTCAAAGTAACCGTTTTTATTGCATCTGCATTGAAAACAGAAAAAATACCCAATAAATGCGATACATTATAGACAGGAACACCATCCAACAAAATTAGATTTTGGTCTGGACTTCCCCCACGCACATACAATCCTGTTTGCCCTTCCCCACCAGATTGAACACCTGGAAGCAATTGCAAAGTTTTCAAGACATCTACTTCTCCGAATAAAGTCGGTACTTTTTTAATTAATTCTACGGGAACATCGACCTTACTCATTTGGGTTTGCTCTTCGATTTTTTCAACCCTTTCTGCCACAACTTCGACAGCATCTAAAACTAAATCCGAAGATAATTCTATATTGAGTGTTATATTTTTCTTTAAATCCAGTTTCAACTCCTTGGGTTGATACCCAATATAAGAAAACGTAAGAAATACTGAATCCTTGGGAAGTGTCAAACTAAAGAATCCAAAATTATTGGTTACCGTTCCTTGTCCTGATTTTAAATCGAAAATATTGGCTGCAATCAGCTTTTCACCTGTCTCTTGATCTTCAATATAACCACTAATGGTTACATTTTGCGAATAACCCAAAGCAAATAAAAATAAACACAGCAATAATAATATAGTTTTTTTGTTCTGCATGTGACTCATTTTGTTTTGTTTAATTAATTGTCAAATATTAGGAAAAATAACGAAGATTAAAATACTTTGTGATAAATTAAGCAATATTTAACACTTTGCTGGTATATTCAATCTTCTTTCAAACACTTGTCGGAAAAGCATAATAAGTACCCCTAGTTTGTCGTATAAAATCCCACAACATAACCTGCCCCGCCTCCGCTTTTCCCTCGAATAAGAA
>CAZOHX010000698.1:0-1927 GCA_964579315.1 uncultured Saprospiraceae bacterium | reverse complement strand
CAGCATTATATAGAGACAGAGCAACTCCTAAATCTCCATAACACCATGCAAGTCTAGAATTATAATTATATTCAACATCTTGGTTAAATTTAAATGTCGTGGGAAATAAAGATAAAGAACTTCTATCTACACTTTTAATTTTTATAAGTTTATCACAAATACTAACCAATAGCCCCTTAATGTCAAAAGTGATTGATAGTTGCGTATTGATTATTTTTGCTAAAATCATTATCAAACTTGGGATTCCATGAGCTAATCCCAAATTGGATTCCCCATTTCTTGACATCAATGTGAAAATATTTCGGTCTGTTTTTGAGTGATTAATTTCAATTAATGATTTAATAAAATAGTTAATGGAATGTATTGAGTTTGCATTCAATCTTGATATAAGATAGGACATTACACCGATAGCGCCATGCATAAAATCAAAGTTTGACTTATTTATAAAATGTAATAATATGTTTTTTGCTTCTCTATCAAAAGTTAAAAATATTTCTTCATTAAAATCAGCAATGTTTTGGCAATACTCTAATAATGAAAAGACCCCCAAATTTCCACTACATAAAGTTGGAAGTAATGATACAGTAGGATCAATCATAATTTCAGAAATAGACTCTTTAATCTCCCTTCTATGAATGTTAGAGTTTCCAACCATTAAAAAAAGTAATCTTCCCATGTTAGAGTTTCCATATAAGCCAACTGTATTGTCAGGTTTAATTATTTTAATTTCCGAGATTTGGTTTATATATTCTATCATAGATTTATAAAGGTATTGAAGCATTTGATTTTTCTATAAAAATGATTGCATCGAATGATTCAGTTAAATTTGCAGGGAAAAACTGATTATTCAATTTTTCAGCACCAATTACTCTAAACATTCTTTTATCTTTGAATACTTGTAGTGTTTTCAAGGAATTAACAGAAATATAATAACAAGCATCATTTAATATATTGAATAGAAACTCATAAGTTAAAATTTGTGGTTTCTCTAATTTACAAACGTCAAATCTATCTTTCCACCTTGCTCGATATGTTCCTTCATTGAGAGCAAATCCAACCACAAATTGTTGATTTGGAATTAAATCATCTAGAAATTGACCTGTTGTTAATTTTATTCCTTTACTTTTCACTTCATCATTCATCCAAGGAGCAGCAACAAACTGCTTTTGGACATGTATATTATGTGCCCAAAAAATTGCTTTAATCTTTGGATCTGAATCCAAAATCCATTTAATATTACTTGCCATACATGAATCTCTATATCCAGGTGATCCGATATTTGCATCTTTGATGACAAATTGCTCTAAAAGGTTTCCATATTGAATTTCATTTCGATAGATTTTGTTATTGTTGGCTTCTAATTTTGCCAATCTATTTTTGATTTTCATAATCAAGTCAAGTCGCTCAGGTACTTTATACTCTTTCGAAAATAAAGATAATAAGCTTTCAAGATCAGAATCAGTTCTTTTGGCAAACTTCATCAACTTATCTAAGACATCAATTTCATCCTGAATATCACACCCTTTAAGTTGAATTTTATCCGTTAAAGGTTTTGATAAATTATATTTTTGTATCCACGTAAAAAGTTCTTCTACCTCTTTTGTTTGAAAAACAGCAAAAAGTTTTGATAGAGCTTTTTCAACCCCATTAATTGGATCATTAAGGAGAAAGTTATTTGCATCTTCTAGGGATCCCATATTACCTTCAAAAATAATATAGTTAAAATTATGCTTTTTTACCAGTTGTTTAATAATTGCATTCTTAATGAGGTTAACTTCTTTTGTTCCATGAGTGCTTTCTCCCAAGGTAACTAATTTTTTATCTTGTATACTTTTTGATAAAGATTCAAACTGATGTTCATTTAATTGTACAATATCTATGGGTTCGATTTCACTTTGCAATTTCTGATAATTTTTCTCAGAAAAGA
>CAZOHX010000697.1:0-1927 GCA_964579315.1 uncultured Saprospiraceae bacterium | reverse complement strand
TTACAAATACTGCTTTTAATACGATGGTGACTACGATTCCTGCGGAAGAAAATCCCGATGATGGAAACCCTGATGATGGAAATCCAAGTAATCCTGTAGTTCAAAAGGTGACTATATCTCCAAATCCAACGGATTCTTATTTTAAATTATCGCTCGATTCTGAAGCATCATTACAAATTGTATTGACGGATATCACAGGGAAAATTGTCAAAAAAATGAAGTACCAAAAGGATAAAAGTTATTCTGTAGCAGAAGTACTTTCAGGATTATATTTTGTGAATGTAGTGGATTTATCTTCGGATACGGTGATTTCGATTTCTAAATTGGTGATTTTGAAATAGGTAGTTATGGGTAGTCCTTATTTTTCTTAATATTAGCTTAAATAATATATGATTTTGGCAATATTCGATACGTTTTGGGTCTGATTTTGTGGTAATTTGTATTTTTATTAATCTGATAAATTTCATTTCTATGAAGAAGATTATTTTACTTTTTTCCTTAGTTGTTTTAAATTATTTTGCAAATGGGCAATGTTTTCCAAACGGATTAAATATTCATTCTCAAAATGATATTGATAAATTTTTGATAGAGAATCCTGATTGTACCGAAATTGGGGGTACGTTACAGATTTATGGAGGAAATGATTTGTCAGGTTTTAAGAATATTAAAAAGTTAACTGATCTAAAAATACTGGGTGGTGATTTTGTTGATTTGAAAGGGTTAGAGCAAGTTGATGAATATGAATACGTTGAAATTTCAGGATTATCAAAATTAACTTCCTTAGACGGGTTTAAGCCAATAAATGTGCCTGTTGGTATTAGTATCGACGGGAACGAAAATTTAGAATCCGTTGATATTGAGTCATTAATCACAGTGGGGAATATTGAATTGAGAAATAATCAATCTTTGAAATCCATAAAGGGGTTTAATAATGTTATTAGCGCAAATTCTTTTTCAGTAACAGGGAATTTGGTTCTAGAAACTGTGGATTGTTTCGACAATCTTGATGAATTTCGAAATGGTTGTGAAATAACAACAAATTCAAATTTGACGGATTTAATAATTTCTGTCAAAAAAATAAATAGCGCTTTATTTATTGTAGCGAATGAAAAATTGGAAAATTTTGATTTTCCAATTCTTATTGAAACTGATTTTATTGAGATTTTTGGAGCTAATTTTTCCTCATTACTTGGTTTTTCCAAGTTGGTTAAAACGGATGAGTTTTTTATTACTTCAAATGGAATGCTTGATAATTTACAAGGACTAGATAAGCTAAGGAGTATTGGATATTTTGATATTTCGGATAATAAGAATTTGGTTTCTTTAGAAGGATTGCACAGGGATTTAGAAGTACATTCCATTGTCGTTGTTGGGAATTCTAAATTAACTGAATGTGATATTCTGTGTGTGGTTGCTAATCGTGCTGAAGATTATGAAGTTTATAAAAATGGCTTGACTTGTGATGATAATTTTATTGAAGATTGTAAAAACACAGCAAAAGGAAAAGTATTTTACGATGAAAATAGAAATGGACTTTTGGATTCAACAGAACGGATGATGGAGAATGTTAATATTTCTGTTCAGCCTTTGAACTTATCTTTCTTGACCAATCAAAAAGGAGAATACCTTGTTTATATGTTGAAATCTGATGAAAATGAACAAATAATTTCTGTGCAAAATGAAAATCATATTTTTGATTTGACTACTAATTTTGAGCAGTATGATGTCAAATATTCGGATCTTGAAAATTTAGAATCTCTAGATTTCGGTCTAGTCCACAACAGCGACATCCACGATATCTCATCCAACATCTCATCCTTCGCCCCTCGCTGCAACGAAGCAGTAGAATTTAAACTAAAACTCACTAATAGGGGGTCCTACATCGAAAACGGAGAAGTCATCATCCGCTACGATGGATACAACACTT
>CAZOHX010000696.1:0-1927 GCA_964579315.1 uncultured Saprospiraceae bacterium | reverse complement strand
GTTTATCTGCTAATTTCTCATTTTCTCAAACAGATTCAACTGATTTGAATTTATATATGACCGACCCCATTTTACTTGATGAAATGGACTCTTTAATGTTTAACACATTAGATTTTGGAGAGATGTTTATTGAGTTTGATGTGACAGATACTTTGTTATTTGATGGTGTTAATATAGAAATAATCACATCAGAAGATGGTGAAGTGTTGTATAAAGGTGTCTTTTCAAAAACTGATTTATTATCTAATGGGATATTAAATACTAATTGGCATGCAACGATTGACTTAGGGAAATTAGAAAAAGGAATAACTTATACAATTTCATTTGTAGTAAAAGACTATAATGGATTGTTAGGTGAGACAATTACAAAACAATTCATATATGCAGGTAATTAGAATAAAAATACTATTAGCATTTTTAGTTTTTTGCTTTTCATCAACAGCACAAGTTGTTGTTGATACTTTTTACACAGAAGCATCAAGTGGAGGTCAAGACGCTATGATTGCTAGTGGGGCTTTAAAAAATAAAAATTTTAAAAACCACAAGGTTGTAAATGTTTATCAAAAAAACCCACAAAATAATTCAATTGTATTTAGAACTTTGCTTGACTTTGATTTATCACAAATCCCTTCAAATGCAATTATTGTAGATGCTAAATTATATTTAACGCCAAAAGTTGTTAATAACAATCATAATCACCCAATTTATATTGAAAGAGTACAACAAAGTTGGGATAGAAATACAGTAAAATGGAAAAATCAGCCATCAGTTAACCATTCAGATAAACTTTTTTTTCCACATTCAGTAACTTCTGGAAATGACATTCATGAATTTGACATAAAATCGCATATTCAAAAAATGGTTTCTTTCCCAGATAGAAATTATGGGATAAGATTAAGACTTAAAAATGAAAATGTTTGTATCCCATCTGGTTTTGGGATTAGATATCATGCAGGTAATGCTGTAAATAGTAATTATCATCCTAAATTAGCAGTATCTTATGTGTTACCTATTGAATTAACAGCCACAGTGCAACACTGTACCGCTGGAAATGATGACGGCTTAATTAACGTGTCAATAATGGGAGGTTCTCAAAATTATGTGCATTTTAAATGGTATAAATACGATATGGGACAAGTAACTCTTATCTCTTCTGGTACTGATTTTAATAATTTGCCATTAACAAATATATCTAGTGGGTTATATTTAATAGAAATAAAAGACGATTATAATACCATTGGATATAAATATGTTCTTGTAGGAAGAGAAGGAGAAACGACTACTGTTCAGTTTAGAAATGACGATTCTAACCATACATTAAGTAAAAAGTATAATGAAGACGCTTTAATAAAGTACCATTATCAGAATAATAAAGGTAATCAAAATTTTAAAAATAAAAAGTTTTTAAATGCTGCGGATAATGCTAGAAAAGATTTTTATACAAAATCATTATTAAAGTATAATGTGAATTTTGATAATCAATTAGAATTTACAAAAGCAGATTTAAGACTGATTTCAAATGAAAATGGACATTTAAGACAAAACGCATCAGTTACAAATGCAGGATATTTGTCACGAGTAACTTCTGAATGGGAAGAACATTTAGTAACTTGGGACATCCAGCCAACAATTGATTCTACAAATCAAATCACAATACCTGAAACCACACCAGTAGGAGTGATTGTAAGAAATGACACCTTTGATTTATTACCATTTGTAAACTATTGGCAAACAAACCCTCAAGAAAATTTTGGTGTTCAACTTGAACTTCAAAATTATGGTGCAAATAAAAATTCAAGGCTGTCTTATTATAGCTATGATGCAAATTCAGCTCCAAAAAGACCAGTGTTTGAAGTTAGTTTTACGGTAAAACCCGTCTTAGAAGCAACTTATGACGAAACAAAAGAAGAAGGAACAATAACAATTA
>CAZOHX010000695.1:0-1931 GCA_964579315.1 uncultured Saprospiraceae bacterium | reverse complement strand
TTATCAAAATCAAGCAGGAATTTACACTGATACCGTCAGTGCCAACAATATTGTTGTTACCACTTTGCAAGTGAATCCAACTTTCAATATTTCTATGAATGATATGATTTGTGCAGACCAAACTATAGATTTTAATGGAAATACGCTTACTGAAACGGGTATTTATATGGATACTTTATCGACCTTCTTGGGCTGCGATAGTATTATATCATTAAATTTAACTGTAATTCCACAAGACTTTGTATCTCAAGAAGAATCTATTTGTGAAGGGGATTTTTTCCAATTTGGAAATCAAACTATTTATCAAACAGGTGTTTATACCGACACATTGACCAATATAAATGGTTGTGATAGTATCAATACCCTTAGCTTAACGGTATTTCCTAAGAGCCAAAGTACTCAAAACGTTGAATTATGTGAGGGAGAAGCGGTTTCAATCAATGGACATACCTTTACTACATCAGGAATTTTCACCGATACCTTACAAAATACACATGGATGTGATAGCTTAATTCATTACCATATTAGTGCTTTTCCTAATAGTCATTCATCTGAAAATATGCAAATATGCGAAGGTGAATCCGTTTTGCTCGCAGGCGAAATGCAGACTACAACAGGTACATATTTGGATACATTCCAAACCGTTCATGGTTGTGATAGCATCATTTCCACTAATTTATTTGTAATTCCAACAGTAGTCGTAAATTTGAATCAATCTATCTGCGAAGGCGATACCATCTGGGTAAATAATACACCCTATACACATACAGGTCAATACACGGATACAATTCAAAGTCCTTTTGGTTGTGACAGCATTTTCAATTTAAATTTGCTGGTTACGGATATTGTAAATTTAGACATTGACCAATATATCTGTCAAGGAGATACTATTTGGATCAATGAAATGCCCTATTTTGAATCTAAAAATGTGATTGATTCAACCCAAAGCACAAACGGTTGTGACAGTATCATCCAATATCATATCCATGTATTTGAAAATTATTTCCAACATCAAGACATCCATATTTGTCAAGGAGATTCTGTACGCATTGGTGAAGAATTGATTTATAATGAAGGTACATTCACCATAAATCTGCAATCTTTAAATGGTTGTGATAGCATCATTGAAACCACAGTTTTTGTGGATAGTTT
Organism: uncultured Saprospiraceae bacterium; assembly: GCA_964579315.1. GTDB lineage: Bacteria > Bacteroidota > Bacteroidia > Chitinophagales > Saprospiraceae > CAMZLN01. The sequence continues at coordinate 779 of CAZOHX010000695.1, read as the reverse complement.
ACTTTTGGAAGATATTGTCGAAGACCATTGTTTTGGAGAAAGTATTTTATATGATGGAAACTATTATGATTCAGATTTTAGTCATATGGATACGCTACAAAATGGGAATGGATGCGACTCGATTATTACTACAACATCTGTATTATTTCATATGCCTATTGCAACTATTGAAGATTTTGATAAAGATACCATTTGTTATTATGGAGCAATCATAGACCTTCCCGTAGGAACACCACCTGGGGGTATTTATTCAGGAAATGGCGTTGATGGATCGACATTTAATCCAAATCAATCAGAAGTCGGACTACGGTCAGTTGCTTATACTTTTACCGATGAATTTGGTTGTATAGCAAGTGATACTACCTATATTTATGTGGATATTTGCGAAGCTGTAAACGATATTTATCAATTGACGGGTATCAAAATATATCCCAATCCAAATGACGGACTTTTTACGATTGAAAAAATAATTCCTTTTAATTCAGAAATAAAAATTCAAATTTTGGATGAGCAATCCAAGGTGTTAATGACAAAAAAGATAGCAAAAAATCAATCTAAACTTAATGTCAATATTCGTTCTTTTAGTGCAGGCATCTATTATTTGATTTTTGAAATAGATCAACAACGGTATGTAAAGCGTGTGGTTTTGGAATAAATTTGACATTTAGTTCATTCAATAGTTGCTTTACTTTTTTGGATGCAACGAAATGATTTTCATTGGACTTTAGGGTAAAAATACTAACATTTATCATCTCAAGTTTTTTTATTACTTGTGTTAA
>CAZOHX010000694.1:0-1935 GCA_964579315.1 uncultured Saprospiraceae bacterium | reverse complement strand
TCTTTTTGGAAATATAAGTTATCATCCAATTTCTAAAATCACCTTACAACCTGCTTTGCGATACGCCTACAATACAAAATATCATGCACCGTTAACGCCATCGTTTAATTTTTTACTGAATTGGAATAAAAATACAGATATAAGAGCATCTTATTCTGAAGGATTTCGAACACCGAGTTTGAAAGAATTATTTATAGAATTTCATCTCAATTCAAGTATAAATTTATATGGAAATGACCATTTAGATGCGGAAACCTCACGACATTGGAATATTTCCATAGACCGTCGTTTCAACAAAGGTTTGCATCATTTTCGTTTGAATACAAAATTATATTATTCTAGAATTGAGCATTTAATTCAATTGGTACGAATAGCTCCAGTCAACTGGAAATATCAAAATTTAAACCAATTGACAACCAAAGGGGGCGATTTTGGGATAAATTATCAATACAAAGGTTTAGAAATGAGTGCAGAGATGGCTTATTATGGAAATATTCAAGAGCAATTTGAAGCAGAAGACCATAATTTCCAAGATTTTTCAACCGATATTACATCTCAAATTCGATATAGTTTTAAAAATCCTGATTGGTCAATTCATCTCAATTATAAATATACGGGAGAAGTCAATAATTATTATTTTGATGATGAAAACCAAATTCAAAAAAGTAGAGTTGGGGATTATCAAACGATAGATTTGACGGCATCGAAGGGCTTTTTGAAAAAACAATTGGAAATTACCGCAGGAGTAAAAAATTTATTGGATGTGACTGCTGTCGAATTGGTGGGTGACGTGATTGGGGTATCTAGTTCAAATGGTGCAACAAAGTTGAATGTACTATGGGGGCGAAGTTTTTTTGTTTCAGCTAGTTATGCTATAAAAAAATAAATAATGAAAAGCGTTTTTCTTTTTATTGGAATCATCTTCATTCTTTCATCGTGTTTGAAAGAAGAAAAACCTGTTTTACCACATATACCAGGAGATATTGAAACCAAACAAATAGAAATAGGATATCCTTACCAATATCAGGTTTATTATGATTGCAAATCCAATGAAGTGGTCAAAATGAACAGTCGATTTGATTGGGATTTATCTTTTGAATCTAAAAAGGATGGATTTCATATTTTAGCTAATACAGCTCGTGGCATTTTTATATCTAATCAAGGAGAAATTGATTTTGAAACTATCATTGATTCAAGTAAAATTGCATGGAATTGGGACGATGAACGTGGAGATTTGTCGGAAACGGCAATTGGTGATTGGAGAGCAAAAAACGAAGTCTTTATCATTGATTTGCAATATGATTTGAATGGAAATCATCTTGGGTATAAGAAACTACAAATTTTAGATGTATCTGAAACAAAATATCATATAAAATCAGCCAATTTAGATGGAAGTGCTTTGCAGGAATGGGAAATTATTAAAAATACAGATCTAAATTTCGTTCATTTTAGCTTTAAAACGGGCACTTTGGAATTGGAACCTGATAAAAATGACTGGGATTTACTTTTCTCAAATCATTATCACAAATTCAGTAATTTACCTTATCCTTTTGTATTGACTCAAGTCTTAATTAATAAAGAAAATGGTGTAAAAGTAGCGGAAAGTAATGATGCAAATTTTAAAGAAATCGTATTGGCAGATACTTCAAAATATGAATTTACAAATTATTGGGATGAGATTGGTTATGATTGGAAAATTAGAAATGGACAAGATAATTCCTTTACAATAGATACAAATAAATATTTTATTATAAAAGATACCGAAGGTTATTTTTTCAAACTTAGATTTATTGATTTTTATAATCAAAAAGGAGAGAAAGGGTATCCAAGGTTTGAGATTCAGTTGCTTTGATTGTGAAATAAAGGATTAAAAAAATAAAAAGATGTCACTAGACGAATACATATACGGAAAAATAGCAAAATTCTTTAAAGTAA
>CAZOHX010000693.1:0-1935 GCA_964579315.1 uncultured Saprospiraceae bacterium | reverse complement strand
ATAATAAAGTGTAGATAAATTCAATTTTGAATTATTTTTTCTTTAAAATTTGTTTTACGGAAGAGTTGGACAAAATATATCAAAAAGATGTATGGAAAAATATGTGTCCACCTACTTAATCACCCTATAAACCAGTCGCCCTATAAATCTATAAACCATTCTAAAGAAAATTTCTAAACCTTCCACCCATTCACTTGTTTACCAATAGAATTTCAAAAATAATTTTATGGACTTTTCTCTTTTAAAGCTACCCTTCTCAGATGTTCCACAATTTTCAAAACGTGATATTGATTATGTGCATCAAAATCCAAAATTGAAACCTTTTTATAAATATTCCCCAAATCTTGCGTCTTTTGAAACGATTATTCATGACAAATCGAAAAATGACACTCCAAGACAATTGTTAGTAGATGTTTTAAAGCAACAATATAGAAATTTTGACTCAAATCAATTGGTGGACAGCCATATTGATGCTTTGCTCGATAAAAACACATACACCATCATCACCGCACATCAGCCGTCCTTATTTACAGGTCCCTTGTATTATATTTATAAAATTATCACGACCATAAATCTTACCCAACAACTTAATCAGAAATACCCAAGTTATAAATTTATTCCAGTCTTTGTCTCAGGTGCAGAAGATCATGACTTTGATGAAATCAACCATTTTCATATTTTTGGAAAGACATTAGAATGGAATAATAATGAATCTGGAGCCGTAGGAATGATGAAAACCAATACACTTTCAGATGTATTATCTCAATTAGAAACAATTATCGGAGACAATCAAAATGGACAAAAACTATTGAAAGTCATTGAAAAAACACATACCAAAAATGAGCTTTACGGAATGGCTTCCTTAGAATTAACTCATGAATTATTCAAAAAATGGGGGCTGGTCGTTTTAAATATGAATCAAAAAGCATTGAAACGCCATTTTATTCCAAAAATTAAAGATGAAATTATCCATCAGGTTTCTGCACCACTGGTCAATCAAGCAATTGAGCAAATAAAAGCAGCAGGTTACAAACCACAAGCCACTCCCCGACCGATTAATTTCTTCTACATGATTGAACAAATTCGGTCAATGATTACCTATGAAAATGGGTTTTTTAACGTCAAAAACACCAATATCCAGTTTACTAAAGACCAAATCCTTCAAGAAATAGAAAATCATCCAGAAAGATTTAGTCCAAATGTGATTATGCGACCCATTTTTCAAGAATCTATCTTACCCAATTTAGCATACGTAGGTGGTGGCGGAGAATTGGCATATTGGATGGAACGACAACATCAATTTAATCATTTTGGAGTGAATTTTCCGATGTTGGTCCGTAGAAATTCTGCACTTTGGGTGAATAAAACAATGAAAAAGAAAATTGATAAACTAGGATTGTCTATCGAAGAAACATTTTTTATTAACGACCAATTTACGAAAGCATTCATACAAAAAAACAGTAAAAATGAAGTGAGTGTCGATTTAGAATTAAAAGAAATTCAAAAAATCATTAAAAATCTTGCAAAAAAAGCAGGTCAAATTGATGCATCTTTACAACCCTTTGTGTTGGGAAGTGCAAAATCTATTGAAAAAACTTTAGAAAAAATAGGTAGCAGAATGATGAAAGCGGAAAAATCGAAAATGGATGTTCAAATCAAGCAATTGCAGCAAATTAAAGAGAAATTATATCCCAAAAATGGTTTGCAAGAGCGATATGACAACTTTATTGAGTTTTATATGAGATACGGAGATACCTATTTTGATTTTTTATTTCAAAGTTTTGAGCCTTTGAGTAGTGAAATGGTTGTTTGTTTGGAGTGATTTATTTATTGCTTTATCAATTTTAATTTGTTGTTTTCAAATTCGACTACTGTTATACCTTTAAGTTGATTAAAATTACTCTGTGAATTAGATTTCAGAATATAGACTTTATA
>CAZOHX010000692.1:0-1938 GCA_964579315.1 uncultured Saprospiraceae bacterium | reverse complement strand
ATAACCATTCCTTAGGTATTTATAACTGGTTTATTTACCTTTGCAAAAAAAACAACAATGAACACAGAAATAAAAGAAAGCGCACTGCTTTGGACAAAAGCACCTTTTGACCATGCTACTCAATCCGAAATAAAACAACTTTTAGATTCCAACGACGAAAAGGAGCTCACAGAAAGATTTTACAAAAATCTAGCCTTTGGTACAGGTGGTATGCGTGGGGTCATGGGGGCTGGAATTAATCGTATCAATAAATATACGCTTGGGAAAAATACGCAAGGTCTTTCCAATTATTTGATAAAAACATTTCCCAATAAAGCATTGAAAGTGGTCATCGCTTATGATTGTCGTCACAATTCAAAGGAATTTGCTAGCGAAGTAGCCAATGTATTTTCAGCGAATGGAATAGAAGTATATTTATTTGAAGATTTGCGTCCAACTCCAGAGTTATCTTACGCAGTACGATTTTTAGGTTGTGATATTGGGATTGTATTGACCGCTTCCCACAATCCACCCGAGTACAATGGGTATAAAGTATATTTTAATGATGGGGCGCAGATTGTTCCACCACAAGATGGAGACATTATCAATGAAATTAATGCTATTTCATTTTCAGATATTAATTTTAATGCCAAGGCTGATTTGATTGGTATTATTGGGAAAGATGTCGATAATGCTTTTATTAGAGCAAGTGTGAAAAATGGAACTTTTCCTAGCACCAAAAATAGAGATAATCTAAAAATAGTTTTCACTTCACTACATGGAACTTCCATCACAATCATCCCAGATGCATTAAAAGCTGCGGGATATAACGATGTGCATATTGTGGAAGAACAACGTATTCCAAACGGTGATTTTCCTACTGTAAAATCTCCTAACCCAGAAGAACCTGCTGCCTTGAAAATGGCATTGGATTTAGCAGATAAAATCAATGCGGATATTGTAATCGGTACAGATCCAGATTCAGATAGAATCGGAATTGCTGTACGAGATACTGATCATAAGATGAAATTGCTCAACGGAAACCAAACGATGGTTTTGATGACTGATTTTTTGATTAAACAATGGAAAGAAGCAGGAAAATTAAATGGGAAACAGTTTGTAGGTTCTACTATCGTATCTACTCCCTTGGTGAATGATGTTGCTGCAGGATATGGCGTTGAAACCAAAGTAGGCTTGACAGGATTCAAATGGATTGCCAAAATGATTCGTGATGCGGAAGGTACACAAGAATTTATAGGCGGTGGAGAAGAGAGTTTTGGTTATTTGGTTGGAGATTTTGTAAGGGATAAAGATGCGGTAACAGCAGCTCTATTGGCTTGTGAAATTGCTTCTTCGGCAAAGGACAATGGAAGTTCTACCTATGAAAATCTACTTCAAATCTATGTGGATCATAAATATTATAAAGAATATCTAATTTCGGTAGTCAAAAAAGGTATGTCTGGAGCAGCTGAAATCAAACAAATGATGTCTGATTTAAGAAATAATCCATATATTTCCATAGAAGGATCAAAAGTAAAATTTGTTTATGATTACCAATCTTCTATTTGCAAAAATATGATTTCTGGTGAAGAAACGACTTTAGATATTCCAAAATCCAATGTTCTAATATATGAAACCGAAGAAGGTACTCGTGTCGCGGCTCGTCCTAGTGGAACAGAACCTAAGATTAAATTTTATTTTAGTGTGAAGGGAGATTTGGATGTGAAAGGAAATGCGGAGAAGGTGGAAAAGGAGTTGGATGCTAAGATTCAGCGGATAATTTTGGAATTGGGGTTGTAAAGATGATTTGTAATCAGTAAATATTGGTACGTTTTTTATATGGAATAGGGGATACTTTACTTAAAAAATGAAAAATGCAAAAACTAATTATTTTATTTATGTTCATAGTGTTCATTCCAATGATGAATGCCCAAAATATCGAAAATTCATATTCGCCAA
>CAZOHX010000691.1:0-1941 GCA_964579315.1 uncultured Saprospiraceae bacterium | reverse complement strand
ATAGCCGTAAAAGATATTGATGGCGATGGTAATTTAGATATTATTACAAATACCAACAATGGATGTTTTATTCAAAAACAAATGACTACGGGAATTAGTCCTCCAATACCATTAATTTCAGGTAATTTCAAAACTGGCTTTAATGAAGTTTTAGATATTGACGGTGATGGAGATTTAGATATACTAAATGGAATAGGTTGGTATAAAAACATTGATGGACAAGGGAATTTTACTCCCCAAATTAATATCACTGGACTGTTTAATTATAATGAAAAAAGAAACGTTTTTACAAATGATTTTAACAGAGATGGAATCGTCGATATTCTTGTTTTTACAGAAAAAACAGGTTATTGGTTCAGAGGGCTAGGCAATGGAGATTTTGCAAAACAAGTTCCCATTATCAAACAAAAAGCAATCGGCATCAAAGGATTTCAAATAGCAGATATGGATGGTGATAATGATAAAGATTTAATTACTTCTTCAATTTATGACAACAAATTATGCTGGTATCCAAACTCCAATGGCAAAGGCGAATTTGCCCTTCAAGAAACCATCTCAAACTCTATTCAATTATCCACAGATTCACGCATTTTTGACATTGACGGAGATGGAGACAAAGATATTCTTTCCTTTTTTCCACTTTCATGGCAAGAAAACCTAGATGGCATGGGACATTTTGGTGATACAAATTTTATAGAAACAAACTTAAGTATATTTTTTCTTAATTTAGAACCTGGTGATTTTGATGGTGATGGAGATATTGATTTTGTTGTATCTCCAAGATTCTCAAACGAACTAATTATGTTTTCAAATGATGGTCATGGAAAATTTGAATCAAAAACTATTCCCTATCCATCATTCTCTTCAACATCTATTATTCCGATCGACTTTGATAAAGATGGAGATTTAGATATTATTTCAATTACAGAATCAAATGATGTAATTTTACTCAAAAACATAGATGGAAATGGCACATTTGAGCCAAGCACCTTAGTAGATATAAAAGCATCTAACATTATTCCTTATGATATTGATAAAGATGGTGATATTGATATTTTAGTCAGCGAATATTTAAAAAATTCCACTATCAAAAATGTAACTTGGTACATCAATTCTGGAAATGGTATTTTCCAAAGAGAAGATATCATTTTCTCTTCTGAAGAGCCATTTTATTTAGTGGATATTGACAGCGACAATGACAAGGATATTATTGTTTTTAGTAGAAACAACAAAATGATATATTGGTATAAAAATAATAATTCTAATTTTGAAGAACAAGCCGAATTCGCTCACCTTGATTATAAATTTAACCAACTTCGGTTTATAGATTTAGACATTGATGGAGATATAGATATTATTTCGTCTTACAAAAATGAATTGACTTGGCATGAAAATCAGGGTATTGAAACCATAACAGTTAATCCTACCTTTCCAATTGGTTTCCAAGACAGATTAATTCTTGACAAAAATATCGAAAAACCAAAATCTATATTTCCTTTTGACGTTGACAATGATGGTGATTTAGATTCAATGTTCAATTCAGAAAATTATTGTGCATGGATGGAAAATATTGATGGGAAAGGAGATTTCAGTATTCAACACAAAATCGACACAAGTATTGATGTTATAAAACCAATAGATTTTGATAATGATGGAGATATTGATATCCTCTCTGATAAAGGCTGGTTTAAAAATGATGGTGTCGGACATTTTGAAAAAAGAGATCTCACTACTGGTTGGAACAATTTGTATGCCATCGGAGATATTAATCAAGATGGGGACTTAGATATTGTTTCAATTGACTGGTCTGATAATTTCACGTATTATGAAAATGATGGCAATCAAAATTTCACTATCAAACAACAACAAAAAATAAATTTAACCACTCCAATAATCAGTATATCAAGTAAAGTATCCCCTATACGTCTTGTTGATCTTGAT
>CAZOHX010000690.1:0-1945 GCA_964579315.1 uncultured Saprospiraceae bacterium | reverse complement strand
CAGGTGGACCATTTAACATTCATGATGCAAATAGTTTTGATGCATCATCACTCGGATTAGCTTCAAATGAGTATTTTACTATAATCAATTGGTGTTTTGGTGATGTACCTTCTGGATTTGCGATGTGGGAAGATATAGAGTTATATTTTGAAACAGATATAAACACACCTGTTGGAAGTATGACGAATTGTGCTGATGTGACCACAAGTACTGTTGGTGGAGAATCTAGAAGTTGCGTAGATGTAACTATTGATCCAGGTATTAATGATTACGTAGCAGGTTTATGGAAATATTTAAAAATGTCAGATGATTCATATAGACAAAATCCATATGAAAGTTTTAATATCAATGATACCTTGGATTTTAGATTGGAAATGTTTGAATATGCTACAGGTTTACAGGATATTGTAAATCCTGTACTTGTTGATTTATTACCAATAGGGCTTGAATACGTTGTAGGATCTAATGTTTTTCAGAATTATGGTCCCCCAGGGTTGCCAAGTCCAATATTTACAGTAACCAATGATTATAAAGGAACTGGACGAACACTTCTTAAATGGTCTTGGACTGGGGCTTCTGCACATAATTTTGCACCAGATGATCGAGTCTATTTATATTATAAAACTGTTGTGAATAATTTAGCACCAATTAATGGTGGGTTGGAGAATGATTTCATGCTAATAAATGATAGTCCCAGAGAGCCTTATGAGAAATTTGTTGATATTTATGATTTTGATGATGATGGAGATACAACCGAGAAGTTTTTCTTTGATAAAATTAATGTTACTATCAATGCTAATGTTGCTCTCGAATCCAAAAAATGGGTACAAGGACAAACAGATACTACTTGGACTAAATTCCCTAATGTAGGTCATTCTACACCTGGTGGAATTGCCAATTATAAGTTAGAGTTTATTAATCGTGGAAATGTACCTTTAGATAGTGGATATATTATTGATATTTTGCCATTTGTGGGGGATGGGGGTGTTATAGATTTATCGCCTAGAAATTCTAGATGGAGACCCAATTTGGTAAGTACTATTTATGCTCCGACGGCAAATATTTATTATAGTATAGAAGGTAATCCTTGTCGTACAGAATTTGTTCCTTCTGGACCAGCAGGCTGTAATCCTGCCAATTGGAATGTGATTCCTCCTAGTGATTTGACAACGGTTCAATCCATAAAAATGGAGTTTAATCATGATACATTGATGCCATCTGATACTTTTAAAATTCAATGGGCAATGCGAACTCCTGTGGATGTTTTTTCAACTATTGGTGCTGCACCAGATTCAGTAGCATGGGGGTCTTTTGCTTTTAATGGGCGTAGAATGGATAATGGTAATCGGGTTTTTCCAGCAGAACCAATCAAAGTTGGAATTCAAGCCTTGGGTTCAGTAGATAATGCTATTGGGGATTATGTTTGGATTGATACAGATCATGATGGGATTCAAGATGTAGGCGAGACAGGGTTAAATGGTGTAAGAGTTGAATTATACAAAGACAATGGTGATAATATAAATAACTTAGCAAGTGATACTTTAATAACATATACACTTACAGCCAACGGTGGATTGTATTTATTTCCAAATATACCAGATGGAGATTATTATGTTGTATTTTATAAACCATTAGCCCATATTTTATCACCTCCAAATTCAGGAGGAAATGATACTAAAGATTCGGATGGTATCAATGATTATTATAATGGTTTTACGATTGCAAAAACACCAATAAGAAATTTTTCTGGAGGTGTTAATTATACGGATTGGGATTTAGGAGTATATCCATCTACAGATAAAGGTTCCGTTGGTAATTATGTCTGGGAAGATGTGAATAAAAATGGAATCCAAGATGAAACAGCGGATAAAGGTGTAAATAATATAAAGATTTTACTTTACAGTACATCAAATAGGACAACACCTATTGATTCTACTTATAATCA
>CAZOHX010000689.1:0-1952 GCA_964579315.1 uncultured Saprospiraceae bacterium | reverse complement strand
CACAAGCCAAAGGGCTATTTGAAGGCGGAGCAGATATGTTTCTCATTGAAACCATCTTTGACACACTGAATGCTAAAGCGGCACTTTTTGCCATAGAAACCCTATTTGAAGAAAAGAATGAAAAAATCCCAATCTTAATATCAGGTACTATTACCGATGCAAGTGGACGTACATTGTCAGGACAAACGGTAGAAGCTTTTTGGATTTCAGTGAGCCACTTACCGCTATTTAGTGTCGGATTGAACTGTGCTCTCGGTGCCAAAGAAATGCGTCCACATATCCAAACGCTTTCTAAAATAGCACATTGTAATATTAGTGCTTATCCCAATGCAGGATTGCCCAATGAATTTGGGGAATATGATCAATCTCCTGAAGAAATGCAAGCCTATATCAAGGAATTTGCATCTAGTGGACTTGTCAATATTATTGGTGGATGCTGTGGTACTACTCCCGAGCATATACAAAATATGGCCATTGCCGTACAAGGGATAACTCCAAGAGTCAAATCCCCAAAATCAATCTATACCCAATTGAGCGGTATGGAGCCATTAATAATAACTCCTGATACCAATTTTATCAATATTGGCGAACGAACCAATGTCACAGGTTCTAGAAAATTTGCTAGATTAATCAAAACTAAAAATTATGAAGAAGCACTTTCTGTTGCCAAACAACAAATAGATGGGGGAGCACAAATTATTGATGTCAATGTAGATGAGAGTATGTTGGATAGTGCCCATGAGATGGTAGAGTTTCTGAATATGGCCATGGCAGATCCAGATATTGCCCGCGTGCCCGTTATGATAGATTCATCGAAATGGTCCGTTATCGAAGCGGGATTGCAATGTGTACAGGGAAAATGTATCGTAAATAGTATTTCGCTCAAAGAGGGAGAAGCACAATTTATAAAACACGCCAAATTAGTAAGAAAATATGGGGCAGCAGCAGTTGTGATGGCCTTTGATGAAAAAGGACAGGCGGATACACTAGAGCGAAAAGTAGAAATATGTGTTAGAGCATATAATCTTTTAGTAAGTAAAGTTGATTTTAATCCCAATGATATTATTTTCGATCCCAATATTTTTGCTATTGCAACAGGGATTGATGCCCATAATGAATATGCTATTGATTTTATAGAAGCTACACGACAAATTAAAGCAAAATGTCCTGGAGCCAAAGTAAGTGGGGGAGTAAGTAATTTGTCTTTTTCCTATCGGGGCAATAACGTAATTCGTGAAGCGATGCACGCCGCATTCCTTTATCACGCCATTCAGGCAGGTATGGATATGGGCATTGTGAACGCAGGTATGTTAGAAATTTATGACAATATTCCCAAAGAATTATTAGAAATTGTAGAAGATGTAATTTTTAATAAAAGAGCCGATGCTACCGATAGATTGACGGATTATGCCATGAAAGTAAAAGACCAAAAAGGCAAAACCCAAGAACTCGATGAAGCATGGAGAAATAATTCTATCGAAAAAAGATTGGAATATTCCCTTGTAAAAGGAATTACAAAATATATAGATGAAGATGTAGAAGAAGCACGACAAAAACTAAAATCTCCCGTTTTAGTAATCGAACAACCCTTAATGGACGGGATGAATGTAGTCGGAGATTTATTTGGAAGTGGCAAAATGTTTTTACCTCAAGTGGTGAAAAGTGCCCGAGTGATGAAAAAAGCAGTTGCCTACTTATCGCCATTTTTAGAAGCAGAAAAGACAGGAGATTCTACCACCAAAGGAAAAATATTATTAGCGACTGTAAAAGGAGATGTGCACGATATTGGAAAAAATATCACAGGAGTAATATTGGCTTGTAATAATTTTGAAATTATAGATTTAGGTATTATGGTTCCTGCCGAAAAAATTATCCAAACTGCTATTGATGAAAAAGTAGATATAATTGGATTGAGTGGACTTATTACCCCATCTTTAGAAGAAATGGTTTAT
>CAZOHX010000688.1:0-1953 GCA_964579315.1 uncultured Saprospiraceae bacterium | reverse complement strand
GTATCAAATTTTAAATCTTCGTCATCTTCCAAACTTTGTAGCAATTTGGCAAAAATAGGTCGTGCCATTCTTGCTCCACTTCCATAATGCAAGGATTTGAATCTAATCCATTGCTCTTCACCACCTACCCATGTGCCACATACTAATCTTGGTGTCAATCCCATAAACCAGCCATCTACAGAACTATTGGTAGTACCTGTTTTTCCTCCTATTTCACTTTTTATTTTATCAAAACCAGGAAGTCCTTGATTCATTACCTTCTTTAGCATTTGAATCATTACATAATTGACTTTTGGCTCCAAGGCGGGTTTGCTATCCGAATATTCTGTATAAATAACCCGATCATACTTATCTACAATTTTGGTTAGGAATACGGGCTTTGAGCTGATGCCGTTATTGGCAAAAGTAGTATAAGCTCCAGCCATTTCTTTTACCATTAGCTCGGCAGAACCCAAGCAAATGGAAGGGGAAGGTGGTACTTTTGCTTTATCTATCCCCATGTTACTTGCCAATTCTCTGACACTTTCGGGATCCCCTAGTTGCTTCATCAAATAGACCGATACGGTGTTTTTTGAATATTGTAGCCCTTTAAATAAAGTAAATGGTTCGCCAGAATATTTGTTATTGGCATTATGTGGAGTCCAGTCTTTTTTTAGATGAAAATTTCCTTCTCCTGCATGTATGGTGTAGGGAATGTCATCTACCACATAACATGGAGACATGCCTAATTGGGCAATGGCAGTAGAATAAATCAATGGTTTGAAGGTGGAACCGACTTGTCTATTTGTAGTGACATGATCATATTTAAAATATTTATGGTTGATGCCACCCACCCATGATTTGATTTCTCCAGTAACGGGATCCACTGACATTGAACCTACTTGCAAGAAATTTCTATGATATTTTAAGGAATCCATTGGAGTCATTAAGGTATCTTTTTCTAATTTTTCATTTTCGTAGGTAAACACTTTCATCTGTGTTTTCTTTGAAAATGATTCATCGAGTGCTTTTTTGTAGGCTCTCCATTGATTTTTGATTTCTTTCCAATCCTTGCTAGCGAGTAGTTTTTTATATTTTCCTTCAAATTTTTTCGAAATGAGTTTTTTCTTTCTCAATGTGGTTAAAAAAGTTTTATCCTTTTCTGCATTGAGTAATCGAAGAATATCTACGTCTCTAAGTGGTAAAGCTCTGTCTTTTTTTATTTTGACGGTTAGTTCATCAAAAAAAGTTTTTCTAATGACTTGTGCACGATCGGTGGATCTTACTAGTTTATCTAAAACACGCTCCCGTGTAGCCATTTCTTCATCTGTAGTACCTTCGTCTTCGGGATCATTGGGATCTGGAGGAATTCGATAAGTCCATGGATCATCTTTTCTCCATTCTTTATCAAAGAATTTTTGAAGCTTTTTCATGTGTGCTAGCATCGCTTCTTCATGATGCTTTTGGATGATCGGGTCAATGGTGGTATATACTTTTAATCCATCTCTATAAATATCATAGGGTTTTCCATCAGATCTTTTATCTGCCAGATTTTTTAATACATATTTTAAATGCTTTCTAAGTTGCATTCTAAAGTAAGGTGCCAATCCTGTTGTATGCGATTCTTGATGGAAATGGCTCATATCTAGGGGGATTACACGCAAGGAATCATATTGCACTTGTGTCAAATATTTATTTTTTTTCATTTGATGCAATACTACTTCTCTTCTTTTAAGTGCTCTTTTGGCAGATTTTCCCAAAGGGTTGTATTTTGATGGATTTTTGAGCATGCCAACTAGAGTTGCTGCTTGTTCGATGGAAAGATTATCGGGTGTCTCGTTGAAATAAATTTCTGCAGCGGCTCGTATTCCGTAGGAACCATGGATGAAATTAAATTTATTGAGATACATGGCAATAATCTCTTCTTTTGTATAATTTTTTTCCAAACGAACGGCAATAATCCATTCTTTCATT
>CAZOHX010000687.1:0-1957 GCA_964579315.1 uncultured Saprospiraceae bacterium | reverse complement strand
ATGATTATACTTTAGCTAATAGTGTTTTTCTTGTCAATATGTACGTACCCGTGGAAGTGGATTATGAAGTAATAAATAATTTGCGAATAATAGTTGGAGCTAAATTGAATATGGGTGTCTATCGTCATTATGATTCTTTTCATACGGAATATATGGTTTATGAATCAGGTTATTCAGCGGATATTTCTACTATTAAAGAGACAAGGGGTGAAGCCATAAAACCATTTTCTTTACAAGGATTTGCAGGAATACAATATCGGTTTTTGAAGCATTTTGAAATTGCTGTTAAGATGGCACAATTTTCAAAAAGTATTGTCCGTAAGCCTATTCATAATGAGGAGCAAGAGATTTTTCAAAAAGTAGATTTTTTACCTTATAGTCCTCGTACTTATTCTATTGGACTGAATTATTATTTTTGAATAAGAAAACGTTGATGATTAGTTGAGTGCTTCGCTGTTGAGAAAAAAAGACTACGATGTTTGGCTGTGGTCATGAGAAAAAAGTACACGTTTAATCGACACAACATTCTACCTATTGTAGGCAGATTCACATTATCGAAATATACATTTTAACTGGCGTATGCTATGATTTAGCCAAATAATTTTCTATATTTGATAAATTAATATTCAAAATATTTTAATCAAAAACTATTAATCATGCAAAAAATCTACATCACAATCACCCTTATATTATCAACGTTTTCCTTATTCGCTCAACCCAAAATAGCACCAGATTTCACATCAAAAGATATTAATGGTGTAGAATATAACCTATATGACATACTGGCTCAAGGCAAACCCGTAGTGATTGATTTTTCAGCCACTTGGTGCGGTCCATGTTGGGGATATAAACAATCCAATGTGTTAGAAGATTTTTATGAACAAAAAGGACCAGAAGGGACTGATGAAGCAATGGCCTTTTTTGTTGAATGTGATGTCAGTACGAATTTAGATGATTTAAAAGGACTGACGAGTGCATCACAAGGAGATTGGATTACAGGAGTAAAGCATCCTATTTTGGATGATTCAGGTGTTGCTGCAAAATACGGAATCGGCTCATATCCAACCATTTATTTAATTTGTCCAGACCGAAAAATTATTTCTGCTCGTACTTCAACGGCATCTAAATTAGTAGATTTAATGGGAAAATGTGGTACAATCGAAGTAGCTCCTGAATCAGCTTTTTTTGCGGATAAATATGAAGGTTGTGGAGCTTTAGATGTTGCTTTTTTTGATACTTCTTGGCCTAGACCTACGAGTTGGGCGTGGGATTTTGGAGATGGAACAACATCTACGGATCAAAATCCAAAACATAGATTTGAATCCGTTGGAAATTATGATGTAACGCTAGCTGTGAAAAATGATTTTGGAGATAACAAAAAAACTCGTACTTCTTTTATCTCTATTGGAGATGGTGAGCCCAAGCCCAATCAAAAGGTTGGACCAAAAGGAAAAACAATAGGTACTGGACGATATTTTGAAGGTGGACATCAAGGATTAATCTTTAATGCAGAGAAAGATATGGTGATATCATCTGTTAAAGTTTTTGCAAAAAAAGAAGGAATCAGAACGCTTTCAGTAACAGATAAAAATGGAAATAACGTATATTGGACTGATTTTTATATTCCTAAAGGAGAAAGTCGTCTTGAAGTAAATTTTTCTATTCCACAGGGGAATAAATACCGTTTTGGAATGAAAAGTGATGCTTTTTTATATAGAAATGATAGTGGTGCAAAATATCCTTATGATTTAGATGGTTTGGTGACGATTACAACGAGTACCGCCAATCAAGACCCTTTGAAATATTACTATTATTTTTACGATTGGGAGGTAAGAGCATCAGGTTGCTCTGGAGCATCAGCCAATAATGATGTAGCATCATCTATAAATATGTATCCTAATCCTGTATCAAATATCCTTTATTTAGAGGGTTATGGCAAAGCTAAAAATATTAGTAT
>CAZOHX010000686.1:0-1961 GCA_964579315.1 uncultured Saprospiraceae bacterium | reverse complement strand
CTGCTAATTATTTAGAATTTGATCCTATTGAAGTTGACGTTGATGAATATATTGAGCTTTATAAAGTCATTAGTAGAATAAGTAAATTTTAATTTTTATCATCTAAATTGATATAATTGCTCCTTAGTTTCAAATTTTGTAGGGAGCTAAATCATACTTTCTGTTTGAAATTTCATTTTTTCGACACGGTTCTGTAGTAGAAATAGATTGATTAGGATATTTCTGCTTAGCCTTTTTTCATCTAACTCTATCCTTGTTAAGTTTAGACAAAATTAATTTATTTTAGTTTTGGATTGAGTCTGACATATTACAATCAACAGACATGGTCAAATGAAGCAAAATTTTTATTAAAAAAAATAGATTTGTTGCTTCATTTATATCATTCAAACTTGTATTGAAATAAAGAAAACTGGAAAATGATATATTCTACAGCTGATTTTCTATTTATATATGTCTTTAACGTAAATAGTGGCTACATGGAACGTCTTTTTAGACTATGTTGATTAAATTACATGGGTTAATTATCAAATTATAATTAGCAAAATAAAATAAAATAATGTAATACATACAAAACAATTTAAATTTCAAGTGTAAATACATAAATACAAATAGGTGCTTTTAGTATTATTAGTAGCTAATTGCATCGAAACTAGTAATTCAATTTATCTGAATTACCTGTTGTTTATAAGTTGGTCTCCCAAATTATTAAAATTTGGGAGCTTTCTTTTTGTTGTAAAAAATATCCCTAAATAGAAAGCCATTTATCAAAAACTTAATGGCTAAATCTAGTAATTTCTAAATTGTCTTTGCCTTAAAACTTCATAAAGAATAATACTAGAAGCCACAGATACATTAAATGAATCAGTTTGACCTACTTGAGGAATGATAAACATTTCATCTGAAGCATTTAAAAGAGTAGAAGAAACACCAAATCCTTCAGAACCAATTAAAATGGCCGTTCCTGATGTCAAATCCAATTCATGTAATTTTTTTTCCCCTTTTAAGCTACTCGCAATAATATTAATTCCATTCAATTTCAATAGTTCAATTACAGAAGTTAGGGATTTCGCTTTACAAACAGGAATTTTTAGTAAAGCCCCTGCCGAAGTTTTGATAGCTTCACCATTTATTTTAGCAGAACCCTTCATACCAATGACGATTGCATGTACCCCAAGAATCTCTGCCGATCGAGCAATTGCCCCAAAATTACGTACATCACTAACTTGATCCAATAACAAAATCAATGGAATTTCTCCTTTTTCATATACATGTGGAATTATATCTTCTATATCATAATATTTTACCAAAGAAATATATGCAATTAATCCTTGGTGATTTTTAGATGTAGTACGATTTAGTTTTTCCTTTGGAACAAATTGCAAAGCGATATTCTTCTTTGAACATAAATTTTTGACTTCCTGTTCAATGTTTCCTCGAAGACCTCTTTGAATAAGTATTTTCTCAATAGAGACACCTGAATTTAGTGCATCCATAACAGGATGGCGTCCAAAAATCATTTCATTTTTATAAGTATCAACCATTATTTACAATAATTTTTATTTAAAAAATACCAAAAGTCGTCAATTTGTCAAGAAAAGTTAAGTTTTTAATACAATAAAGATAAAATAATTATATATTTTTACCCACTTAATTTTACATTTCATCAAAGTCAATTTCAAATATTATTCTAATCAAAATCAGAATTATGCAATTTAAACAATTTTTACTTAGATTTTTTTCTAGTGCCGTAGTTTTTCTACTACCAATAATAGGTACATCGCAAACAAGTATATCTGTAAAATCAGTTTCACAAAAATACATTAAATCACATCTTAATGAATGGAAATTAAAACCAGAAGATGTGAAAGATTTATCTAATGAGCAATATACCGATCAATACAATGGTGTAACTCATATCTATTATAATCAAAGGTATAATGGGTTTAAAATATATGGTGCAA
>CAZOHX010000685.1:0-1969 GCA_964579315.1 uncultured Saprospiraceae bacterium | reverse complement strand
CTTGTCGAAATCCTTATGCACTAAAAAAGCCATTTGGTTATCGCCCAATAAATGACATGTTTCAGAAATGTGCTCTAAAACATTCGTTCCATTTGCCATCTCATCATCTGTTTTCAGAAAAGATCTTGCCTTTCTGAGAGCAGCCAATGCTGCTTGCGAATTACCCGTTTTAGCAAAAAGTCGTCCTTTTAAAGCATAAAACGAAGCCAACTCTACCACATTTTTCGAATTATCCAATAAATGAATGGCCGAAGTAATGTTTTCAAAACCATCATCATATTCTTTTGCAGCCAAATTAACCAAAGCAATATTATAATAATCTTTTGCAGAACCCACCTTATCTTTTTGAGATTGATGCCAATTTAGACTCATTCGATGATAATTGATAGCTTCATCAAATGCTTCTAGATCATTGACCATATTGCCCATAAAACTGGCAAGCGTAGCCGCACCTTCATATTGTTTAGTGGCAATCTTTAAATCCAAAGCAGTTTTAAAATGTGTTTTGGCTTGACCAAATATTTTTTTCTGGAAATACGCATCTCCCAATACTTCATGACATTGGGAAAGCAATATTTTATCCGCACTTTGATTTTTCAATATATCTTCAAGGATATTGATAGCTTGATCATACTCTTTTTCCTTAAAAAATAACTCTGCTATTCTGAAATTTGCGGCATTTTTCAATTTTACATTATCTTGGGTCATAGCCACTTTTGTCGCTTCCAAGAACATTTTCATTGCATTGGAATAATCATAATGGGATTGATAGATCATACCTTCATTGTACAACAATTCCCCTTTTTGAATAGGGGCTAGCTTATTGAAACGCACTTCATTAACTAACTTTTCCGCTTGTTGTATTTGATCATCATTGATTAAAAATGCAATCAATTTCAACTTTGCTTCTACCAACTCTTTTTTATTCTGAATCTGGTGTATTGCTTGACTCAAACTATCTATTTTGGACAAACCAAAACAAGTAGATGAAATTAAAACAAGAAATATTAAAATATTGTATTTTGAAAGCTTAGACATAGTGTGTATTTTTACTAAGTACCTAATTACAAGAATGATGCCTTTTTTATTACTCTAAAATATTTATCATCGCATTCTGATAAATTCCTTTTCAAAATCAGTATATTTGTAAAAAAGTACTATGGATTTAAGCGAAATGAGACAAGAATTTACTAAGGGTGGACTCAGTAGAGAAGATTTATCATTTGATCCCATCCATCAATTTGAAAAATGGTTTCAAGAGGCGACTACCGCTAAATTAATAGAACCAAACGCATTTGTACTTTCTACTGTAAATCAAAATGGATGTCCATCTTCTAGAACGGTTTTATTGAAATTTTTCGATGAAAAAGGCTTTGTTTTTTATACCAATTATAAAAGCCAAAAGGCCAAAGAAATTCATGAAAATCATAGGGTCTCCGTACTTTTTCCATGGCTAGATTTACAGCGTCAAGTCAAAATACAAGGTACTGCATCGAAAATTCCTACCCGAGAATCTCTAAAATATTTTTTAACTCGACCTAGGGGAAGCCAAATTGGTGCATGGGCATCTAATCAGAGTAGTGCCATCAATAATCGATCTCTTCTAATTGCTAAATTTGAAGAAATGAAACGCAAATTTGAGGGAAAAGAAGTACCAATTCCAGATTTTTGGGGTGGATATCGAATCAAACCTACAAAAATAGAATTTTGGCAAGGAAGACCAAGTCGTTTACATGATCGTTTTGAATATGAATTGGTCAATGGTATTTGGAAAATAAAACGACTGGCTCCTTAGGATTTGTTGAGATGTTGAGTTATTTCCCAATAAATTGGGAAATAGTTGAGCTGTTGAGATTGGATATGCTCCTAGGAAGGTGTACACATATTTTTACTCCAAATAATTAGAATCTCCAACTTTTCTCACCGTCTCAACTAGATTTTGCCCAAGCAAAATCGACTAAACTGCTCA
>CAZOHX010000684.1:0-1973 GCA_964579315.1 uncultured Saprospiraceae bacterium | reverse complement strand
TTGGAGAATTAGCATATCATTTTTGAAAGGATAAATCTACTCAAATGAGAAAAATCTTAATTTTGAGACAATTCGTAATTCGTAATTCTCAATTCGTAATTCTCAATTCCTAATTCTCAATTCTCACCCGAATCCCCTCCGAATGACTACTAAACTCAGGAGCATACATACTCTGAATCATAGAAACCCCATTTGAAAAATCTCCTTTATGTACCGCACGTAGTGGATATTCAAACACATAAGTGCCTTTTGGTAATCTCGTGAAAAAGAAATTGGTCGCAACGTCGCCTGTGCTTTCATAATATCCCAAGCCACCTTGCCACTTGTATCGGCTAATGACATTCATCGGTTCAAATCCACTCGCACGCATATCCTTCATATATACGTATTGCATATCACGATCTACTTGCAACTCGATTCTTACTTTCAATTGATCCCCAGGATGTAAAATTGTATTTTCATCTAAGGAGTCAAGTTCCTGTCCAAAATCTGTATTGACCACTTTGTAGAGTGCTTTTTTAAGTTTGAGTGGCGTTTCTTCAAAAATGGTTACTTGATCTAGATCTTCAAAATATTGCCAATAAACTGCTCCGTAGGTGGGTATGCTATTGGGGTTTTTGACCGTAATTTTGGACATATCTTTGGAAATATCAGCCTTAGACCAAGATGTTTTGAAATAACCTGTGCCTGCATCCGCTTTGGATTGAGCTTCTTTGATTTGATCATCATATTGTCCATTACCCAATGAGATTTTGACGGGAGTATCTTCATTTAGCCAATCTTTTCCAGTGGTCAAAAGTACATAAATGGATGCCGCAGTTGATTTGGTGGTACTCCATCTATTGACTTGTTTGTGTTTCAATAACCATATTTTCAAATCATTGACCGCTTTTTCATCCTTTGCCACTTCATCAAATACTTCTATCATAAGAGCGTGTGATTCGATAGGCAATTGATACCAATAATAGCCCCTTTTATATTTGAAATACATACCCAATTCTTCTTCATAAATAGCTCTCTCTTTGAACGATTGAATCATATTTTCACACAAAGTTTCATAATTTCCAAAGCGATGAAACGCCAATGCCAACATGCCTTGCATATAGATATTTTGTTTGACCCAATACTTTTCTCCTTGCTTGAGATAATAATCTATTGCTTCTTGTGTGCTTTCTGAAATGGCAACATCTAAGAAAAAAGATCTTGCGTATAAAAAATGGATGACACTCCTTGTAAGATGATTCTTTTCCCAATCAACATCCTTATTATCTTTCAATTGTTCATAATTTCTCACGAATGCTCGATCAATGTGTTTCACCGCTTTACTCAATATCTTTTTCTCACGGGGAGTCAGTTGATTTGATTTTAAACGATTCAAATGCCCAAAACCTTCTACCAAATATCGAGTCATATATGGATCTGAACGACGCCCACCATACCAAGAAAATCCACCATCTGCAAGTTGTCGATTTTCAATTTTAGTAAACGCAGCATCCATTTGTTTTGACATCTTAGTCAAGTCAAATAAGGTAGCCAAACGCTTTTTTTGTTTAGATTCATCTTCTGCAGCTAAGACCCAAGGTGTTTCTTCCAATAAAATAGATTTCAATTCTTGATTTTTAGCCAAATTACTTAGAATAGCATCTGTATTTTTCCATTTATCAAATACTTTTTGAATTTTGGGATACTTCTCCATCAAACTAGCCCCTAAGCTATTCACAAAATATCGGTTGAAAGTTTGCTCCGTACATTCGTGTTTATATTCCATCA
Organism: uncultured Saprospiraceae bacterium; assembly: GCA_964579315.1. Classification (GTDB taxonomy): domain Bacteria; phylum Bacteroidota; class Bacteroidia; order Chitinophagales; family Saprospiraceae; genus CAMZLN01. The sequence goes on along the minus strand of CAZOHX010000684.1, from coordinate 203 downwards.
CATAAGGCATCGCTTGTATGGCATTCCATGCGGGATTAGAAGTATATTCGAGTGTAAATTTATAATTGGACATCGTTGCGGACTGATAATTTGCCATTTTATTAAAATGAAAAGTTTTTTCAGAATTTTCACGAACCGCCAAAGGTAAAGTCTCTGTCAAAAGGATACGATTGGTCAATATCGGAAGGGCATTTTCTTCCCCA
>CAZOHX010000683.1:0-1976 GCA_964579315.1 uncultured Saprospiraceae bacterium | reverse complement strand
TAGTCTTTTCTAAATACCGATAATTCCCATTTTTATACAATTCAAACTTTGACACTCCCCTACTATCTTTAAAAACATAAACCGTTTTTGGATTACAAGAGCAAAATAGGATGATGAAAAACAATTGAATTATCGAATTTTTCATCCCAATCATTTTACTAACTCCAACAAAAACGCATATTCCAAAGCAATTTCCTTATAGCGTTCAAAACGACCACTTGCTCCACCATGTCCTGTTTCCATATTCGTTTTAAGATAAATTGGATTTGAACCCTTTTTCGTATCTCTCAATTTTGCAACCCATTTTGCAGGTTCCCAATACTGAACTTGTGAATCATGCAAACCCGTAGTAACCAATAACGCTGGATAATCTAGTTCTGCAACATTATCAATTGGAGAATACGACTTAATATAATGGTAATATTCTTCAATTTTTGGATTACCCCATTCATCAAACTCCCCTGTCGTCAATGGAATCGATTCATCCAACATCGTAGTCACTACATCTACAAAAGGTACTGCAGCCACTACCCCTTTCCACATCTCTGGACGCATATTTATCACGGCACCCATCAAAAGGCCACCTGCACTTCCGCCCATTGCAAATAGATTATTATAATTTGTATAGTTGTTTTTCACCAAATAATCTCCACAATCAATAAAATCATAGAAAGTATTTTTCTTTTTCAATAATTTTCCATCTTCATACCAATGTCTTCCCATCTCTTCTCCCCCTCTGATATGAGCAATCGCATAGATAAATCCACGATCCAACAAACTTAATCGAACCGATGAAAAATAGGGGTCCATGGTAGAGCCATAAGACCCATAACCATAAAGTAACAAAGGAGCAGAACCGTCTAATTTTGTTCCTTTTTTGTAAACCAATGAAATGGGAACTTTCACACCATCTCGTGCATCTGCATATAATCTCTGAGATTCATAATCTTCTTTTTTGAAGCTTCCAACCACTTCTTGTTCTTTCAACAAGGTCAATTTTCGAGTTTTCATGTTATAATCAAAAACAGAACTCGGTGTGGTCATTGACGTATATCCAACTCTTAAAATATCCGTATCAAATTCAGGATTAATGGAAGTATAAGCGGTAAAAGCATCTTCCCCAAAATCGATGTAATGCTGATGTCCTTTATTAGGAATCACTCGCAACTGTGTGATGCCACTAATTCGTTCTGAAAGGACTAAATAATCTTTAAAAATGGTCATATTGGTCAATAACACATCTTTTCTATGAGCGATTACTTCCTTCCAATGCGCTCTCCCCACTTCAAAATCATTGGTCTCCATCAAACGGAAATTTGGAGCATTCCAATTGGTCAGAATATAAAATTTATGTCCGAAATGCCCAATGTGATATTCTACCTTATTTTCATAATCTCTAGGTTCAAAAATGCGAAATTTTCCATTTGGATTATCGGCTTCTAATATTTGAAATTCGGTAGCCAATGTTTGGCTAGAGCCAATAACCAAAAATTTATCAGATTTTGTTTTATAAATAAATGACCGATAAGTATCATCTTTTTCTTCAAAAATCAATACATCATCCTCTACATTTGTACCTAAAACATGCTTCCAAATTTGGTAAGGACGCAAGGCTTTATCTTTTCTTGTATAAAAAAAAGTTTTATTGTCATTTGCCCAAACCCCTGCACCTGTAGTATTTTCAATTACATCAGGTAACATCTCACCTGTTTCAAGATTTTTAACTCTCAAGGTATAGATTCGCCGACTTACAGTATCTTCTCCATAAATCAACAATTTATTATTGGGAGCAATTGACCGTCCCCCCACTGCGTAAAAATCATGACCTTTAGCCAATTGATTTACATCTAAAAGAATTTCTTCTGGAGCATCTAGACTTTCCAATTTTCGTGCATGGATAGGATATTCTTTGCCTTCTTCTTATCTTGTCAAATAAAAATAGCCTTTCTTTTTATAGGGAACAGATTCGTCTGTTT
>CAZOHX010000682.1:0-1976 GCA_964579315.1 uncultured Saprospiraceae bacterium | reverse complement strand
AGCAAGGAGAAAAGCCATCAGAAGTAGGAGATTGAGAGAATTGGCAAGGCAAAAAGCTTTGGAAGAACAGAAAAAGGAAGTGGAGCTAAAAACAAAGCCGGATTTGGCGGAGCCAAATCCGGCGGAAGAAAAGCAGAAAAATCCTTCGGATTTTTCTGCAGAACAAACCACAAAAAAACAAGAAAAGAAAAAAGACAAACAAATTCTTTTAACCTCCACCTGTCTTTCTCTAAAAAGTGAAAGAAGTTATTTAAGCAAAGGTCTTAATCTCCCAGAAATCCAAACCCTCCAAAACTTCCTAAAATCACAGGGCTATTTAAAGATACAAAATACTACAAAATATTTTGGGAATTTAACATTCCAAGCATTAAAAGAATTTCAAGAAGATAATGGAATAACCCCAGCCAGTGGAGTTTTTGGAAGAATTACAGCAAGATATATAGACAGAAATTGTAACAATTTAAAAACAAAGGAGGAGGTAGAAAAAGAGAAACTGGAAGAGGAAGACAAAAAAGAAAAGGAGGAAAAGAAAAAAGAAGAAAAAAAGCAGGATTTTGCTTCGCAAAATCCTGGAGAAAAGAACAACAAAAAAGAGCAGAAAAATCCTTCGGATTTTTCTGCACAAAAACCAAATAAAGAAAAGATTGTAGATGCTGTATTAGTAGCACCAGATACAACATTAGATAGGGTAAATAGTATTGTATCTTATGAAAGATTGAACCTTGAATTAGAAAGAGATAAAAACTATGAAAATTTTAAAAAAGAAATCAAAAATTTTGATTTAGGAGCTATTACCTCAATGGCCAAAACAATATGAAATGAAGTAGAATTAGTGTATTTTAATTTAAAAGGAGATGAAAAAGCATTTAAATTGTATGGATTTAAGATATATGGTGGTACAGCAAATGATGAGGTTTCAGATAATTCTAAAGAAACATTTATTATTATGCATGGATGAAAATCAGAACCAATTGATTGGGTGCAAGATATTGCTTCATATTTACCAGCAAATTCACAAATATTATTAGTAGATTGGAAAGATGTTACACATAACCTTAATATTATAGAAGATACAAAAAACACCGATGAAGTATCTAAAAAATTATCAGAGATTTTAAAGGATTGAAAAGTGGATAATAAAAAAGTAACAATCATTGGACATTCTATGGGAGCAATGGCATCTTCCAGGTTAGCTCACTTTTTAGGGGGGGATATAAAAGAGATAATATCTCTTGATGTAGCAGAATTATTAGGAACACCATATAATTTTAAAATGGATCATAATGGAACTGAATTCCCAGGATTTGAAAATACATCTGAAAATGTGAAATGCTTTGTTGGTTCAAAATCTCTTTTTGGTAAAGAAAATGTATTGGGTTGTGATGAAAGAATATCTATAAATTTCCCATTAACAGAAATTGAACATATAGGGGTTCATAAGATATATAGAAGGATTATTAATGATAGACATTTCTACAAAAATTATTTATCATTTAGAAATAGAAATGATAAAATATCAAAAGGCACAATAATAGCAAAAAAAGAAGAAGGAGAATTGATAAATAAGTATTTAAAAGTAGAAAAAGATAAAGATACTGATATTTACTATGGAACAGAGCAGAAGGATAATTTAACTTGTAGAAGATTAAAAGGTTTTTGTTATATTTATGGATGAAAAGAACAAGATAAATTTAAAATATTCTCTTATCCTGATTATTTCAAGAGCTCACTTATTGTTCAAGATTTAGCTCAAGATGATAAGGGAGATAAAATAATTATTTCCAATTTATTCCTAAAGAAAATTTGAGAACCTGAACAGGTTGGAGGACATGTTAGAATCCCCATAACTTATTATACAAGTGATGGTAGTGGAAGTTATTATACTAAGTTTTTGTTTATTAAAGGAGTTGAGAAGAGTGAGGTGGAGGAGTGGTTGAAGATAGCAGATCCAAAAACTAAAGTTTATACCGATCCAA
>CAZOHX010000681.1:0-1985 GCA_964579315.1 uncultured Saprospiraceae bacterium | reverse complement strand
AATTCAAAAATAACATCTTTTTCATATGTGGTCATTGGCTTTATTGTATCTACTACTCCTACTTTCAAATCAACATCTACATTGTATTTTTTATAAAATCGATTGATAGTTGGCGTGTTGGAAATTCCATTTTCATAAACTCCTGGTGTGATAGTTACGGTTTGATTTCCACTTTGCAAAACAGGAATGGTAACAGGAAGATTGTATGCACCAAGAAATTCATTATTCACATGAACATATGCAACCTCAATTTGATGGTGACTTGACCCTTGATCTGAATTGGTTGTTAAATTGAAATTTTCAACATGTATATAAGCAGGTATTACATCTTTTTGTTTACAACTCCCTAGTATTAAAACTAGAGAAAGTAGGCATAAGAAATGATTATACTTCATAAATTTCAGCATTTTTCTTTGATTCAATAATGTCCACAATTTGCATTGCAGTTTTAAGTACTTTATAACCTTGTTGTAAGGTGACAGCCGTATTTTTATCGGTGATAATCGCATCAGCAAACTCTTCCAACTCCATCTTAATGGCATTGACGGGTTCGATTTCTGGCATATCAATCTCTATCATTTTCACTCCTTTTTGAGTATGCAACTCCAATAAATTTTTATCCTTTGGGGCGTTTTCAGAAGTATGCATTTTTATTATTTGGGCATTTTTATCTAAAAAATCCAAACTAATATATGCATCAGATTGAAATAATCTCAATTTTCGCATTTGTTTCATCGAAAATCTACTTGCTGTTAAATTGGCAACACATCCATTCTTAAATTCAATTCTGGCATTCGCAATATCACTGGTATCACTCACTATAGATACGCCACTTGCATGAATTTCCTTTATTTCAGAATCAATCAAATGATGCACTATATCCAAATCATGGATCATTAAATCTAAAACAACAGAAATATCCGTGCCCCGAACATTAAAAGTGGATAAACGGTGTCCTTCAATGAACATAGGATTGAGTTGTACACGATTTAGGGCTAAAAAGGCAGGATTAAAACGTTCTACATGTCCGATTTGAACTTTAACATGGAACTGTTTTTGTAAATCAAGTAATTTCTCTGCTTCGGCTATAGTAGATGTAACGGGTTTTTCTATAAAAAGATGTTTGCCCTTTTGAATAGCCAATTGGGCAATTTCAAAATGATGGATGGTTGGAGTTACAATATCTACCACATCTACTGCACTCAGGAGATCATCTGGATTGGAAAATCGTTTTATACCATATTCTTCAATGGTTTTTGAAGCATTTTTATCATCTGGGTCATAAAATCCAATGAGATTATATTTTTCAATCATTTGAATACACTTCACATGAATTTTACCTAAATGACCTACTCCAAAAACACCAATTTTCAACATATTTTCTCTTCGACTATTTGAAAGCAAATGTAATCATTGCTTTGATAAAAATGTAATTCATCTAAAAAAAAACGAAGTAAATATGTAATCTGTTGGCTGATGGAGAAAGAAAGTTACAAAATGACCGTCAATTGACATTTTGGTGTATTTTAATGGAAAGTTTTATTTCTATTTGAGTGTCTCTCAAATTTGGAACATTTGTATGAAAAATTATATTTGACCCGCTTCGGGGTCTGAGATTGCATCATCATCTTTCTTTGGATTTCATCCAAAGTTATTCATATTTATCCCTTTTCAGGGATATACAGCGGTTGGATGGACACTCACAATTTTTGAGAAGATTTTTATTTTTTGAAAATATATTAATGCTTTAGTGTGGGTATGTTAAGAAAAATTAAAACATTACACCACCATAAATTGGGGGTTAATTTTGATGAGTTTCCGTCTAAACACTAAGCAGGTGGACACATGTTTTTGTGTGTATTTTTTTGTGTCCACCTACTTAGGTTAATATTCCTTCTCTTCTTTTTTCTACTATTCCTTTATAAATTTTGCAACAGTATCATCTATAACTAAAAAATAAATACCGTTAGTAAAAAAAGAAAAAT
>CAZOHX010000680.1:0-1986 GCA_964579315.1 uncultured Saprospiraceae bacterium | reverse complement strand
CTGATAGATATTGGCAATTTTACAATGAAATGACCAATGAAAATTTCAAGAATGATGAAGATGCAATGAAGTATTTTAATTTTAATAACAATACAAAAAGCTATCAAAAGCTTAGAAAAGGATTAGAAAAACGGCTTATTAATACACTTTTTTTTATGGATTTATCAGACATTAATTTTGATGAGTATGCAAAAATAGTGTACCAAATAAAAAAAGAATTTTTAGCTTTTCAAATTATTTATGGTCGTGGCGGACGAACTTTAGCAATAAACATGGGAAAATCCATACTAAAAGTTGCCTTAAAATATCAATTGACTGAAATAATTATAGAAACTACTTCTTTTCTCAAAGACTATTTTTCAAGAGATTTAGACAGTCATTGCAAATATGAAAAATATAATAGTTTAATGTGGAAGCATCATTCCATTTATCAAAGTGAACTTATAGCATCCGAATATTATGAAAGAGTCATCATGTCACATATGGCAAATAAAACTACTCAACTCAAAAATAAAAAACAGTTAACCGCATATATTAATGAACTAAGTGCTATCCCAGAGTCGCTAAGAAGTGAAAGATTTTATAGATTTTTTCTTTCACTCAAAATTTTCATACCAATGAGTCAGTATAAATGGAAAGCGACAATAAAAGCTGCTGACGAAGGAATACGTTATTATCAACAACATCCATTTTATCCTTCTAGAGTAATAAGTTCATTTTTATTACAAAAAATTGCAGCAGAAATTATGGATTTTCAATTTGATAATGTACGACGCGATATACTACAAGCGGAAAAATATATAGCAATGAATTCAAAAGCATGGTTTAAGCTCAAAGAACTTGAAACACTCAGCCATTGCTACAATGCTGATTATAAAGATGCATGGATACTGATAAAAACAATTATTAGGAATAAAAGATTCGTATCGCTTACCCAAATAAATAAAGAAATTTGGTACATATTCAATGCCTACATTTCACTTATTCAATTACTAGGCAAAATCCAATTATCTCCAAGAGAAAAGGGCTCTCTTAAACAATTTCGATTATCCAAATTTCTAAACGAAGTACCCACCTATTCAAAAGATAAACGGGGTATGAATATCAGTATCATTATTGTTCAAATTCTCATCTTATTGTACGAACAAAAATATGATGAATTGGATAATAAAATCGAAGCCTTCATGAAATACAAAAGAAGAAGATTGGAAGATATTTCATTGCGAACGGGCTATTTTATAAAAATTATTGAATGCCTACGTAGAGGTAATTATCAAAAGCATAAATTTATTAAAAAAGCGACCCCCTATTATGAAAAAATGATCCAAATTCAGATGAACATCTCCAATCAGAGTTTGGAATTTGAAGTTATTCCTTATGAAACGCTTTGGGTGTATATTGGGGAGGTGCTATCTTGATAGCCAATCACACCCTACAAAACCACCCCAACCCCAAATCGAATTCCAAGCGAAGTCCATTTGTCTGCGATAAACTGGGTAGTATTTTGTTCTTCTAAAGTCAACAAAGGATTGTTGTCAGTCTCAAAGGTATATTTTATGGAGCCATAAGACAACGGGATATTCAAATCCAAAAACCAACGATCATTTAACTTGTATTCTAATCTAGGAATAGCCGTAAGATAGGCTCCCACATCCTTTTTTGATGTATTAAATCCTTCTTTTGAGTGATTTGTCAATGATTGAAAAAATGGTGTTACTGATATTCCAACTGTAGGCTTCCATTTGTTATCATTATTGAATACAAAAATGTATTCCAATCGTAAAAAGAATGCCGCTTCCTTTTTACTTGACTCAAACTCATTTGTAACTGGATTGAAAATGTTATAATCTCTAAAATTCATATGGGATATTTCAAATTCCATTTTATTTCCCTTTTTTGTTGAAAGTACTAAGGCAGGTGTCAAATAAAACGCTTCCAATCCGTTTTTTAAGAAATAATTACTATTCACTTCTACGTTTTGATACA
>CAZOHX010000679.1:0-1999 GCA_964579315.1 uncultured Saprospiraceae bacterium | reverse complement strand
AAATAGTAGAAGAAGGAAATCCAGAAGCATTGCTTCAAAAAGAAAATGGTCATTTTAGAGCATTGCATGAGTCCTCTTTGAAAATGGTTTTGTAGAATATTTACACGTCATATATCCTTTTCATTTCCCATTAATTTAATTACCTTCGCCACATGAAATATTTTCAATATATATTTAAATATTTCAAAATTCTAAAAAAACACATTTTATCAAAATAGCATCATGAAAGGAGATACATTCGAAGTCATTGGAGGAAACAAATTGAAAGGAGAATTGATTCCACAAGGAGCCAAAAACGAAGCATTGCAAATTATAAGTGCAACACTGCTTTCAAGTGAAAAAATCACCATTTCGAATCTTCCAGACATCATTGATGTAAGAAAATTGATACAATTATTAGATGGATTAGGTGTGAAAGTTGAAAAAATCAATAAAAGTACCTATTCATTTCAAGCAGATGATATAGATTTAGAATATTTCGCTTCTGAAAAATACCTTGAACATTCTAAAAAAATACGGGGATCTGTTATGCTATTAGGACCTTTATTGACACGTTTTGGAAGAGCATATTTACCAAAACCAGGGGGTGACAAAATAGGTAGAAGAAGACTAGATACCCACTTTCATGGATTGATAAAATTGGGTGGCGAATTTAAATACAATGAATCAGACAATACTTTTGCAATTGCTTCGCCTAAATTAAAAGGAGCCTATATTCTCCTAGATGAAATATCGGTAACAGGAACCGCAAATATCGTAATGGCAGCCGTGCTTGCCGAAGGGAAAACTCAAATTTACAATGCAGCGTGCGAACCCTATCTCCAACAATTGTGCAAAATGCTCAATAGAATGGGAGCAAAAATAAGTGGTGTCGGATCCAATTTATTGACCATCGAAGGAGTAGAAAAATTAGGGGGAACGACCCATGAAGTACTCCCAGATATGATTGAAATCGGTAGTTTTATCGGACTTGCCGCCATGACACAATCCGACATCACCATCAAAAATTGTAAAGTCAATGAATTGGGAAATATCCTGCCAATTTTCAGAAGGATGGGTATCCAACTGAATATCAATGGAGACGATATTCATATTCCAGCACAAGAACATTATGAAATCCAAACCTTTATTGATGGGTCAATATTGACCGTTTATGATTCACCTTGGCCAGGATTTACACCTGACTTGATGAGTATCGTCTTAGTGATGGCAACGCAGGCTAAAGGAAGTGTTTTGATACATCAAAAGATGTTTGAAAGTCGGCTTTTCTTTGTGGATAAATTGATTGATATGGGGGCTCAAATCATTTTATGTGATCCCCATCGAGCAACGGTGATTGGGTTGGATAGAAAACATCCATTGAAGGGAATTACCATGGTTTCACCCGATATTCGGGCAGGGGTTTCGCTGTTGATTGCGGCATTATCCGCCAATGGGAAAAGTACTATTCATAATATTCATCAAATAGATAGAGGGTATCAGGATATTGATGGGCGGTTGAATGCTTTGGGGGCGCAAATTCGGAGGGTGTAATCACAACCCATCCGCTGCACAAGACTTATCAATATAAATCACTGCATCAAAGGATTTTTCTAGATTATATCTTGCAGATTCAGGATACCTAGCACTCATTCCTTCACCAATTTCTATAAAATACTTTTCTTCATTTATTAAGTTTGAAATAGTAGATAAATCGATAAAATACATAGGATAATCAGCTTGAGATAGAATATACTCATAGGAATATGGCATGATTTTATGCAAATAATTATCTTCCTTAAAAACTCCATTCGATTTAGCTCTAACAAATCCCCTTCTCAAGGCAAAGCCAATCACATATTGTTCATTTCCTATTAAACTATTCAAAAATCCACCCGTTGTTTCAAGATTATTCCTATGCTGATAATTTCTATCCGACCAATATCTCACTAGATTATCTTTTTTGATATGACGATTGTGTGCCCAATAAATTGCTTTAGTATCGGAGCTGGAATCCAAA
>CAZOHX010000678.1:0-2000 GCA_964579315.1 uncultured Saprospiraceae bacterium | reverse complement strand
TACCCGATAATTTCTTGGACTTGGATGGATTGGAGACTTTGTATTTGAGTGGGTGTGCCTTGGGATACCCTGAATCCGTTATAGTAGAAGATGAACGGACAAGTTCACTTAAACAAGTCCGAGATTATTTTCTTGAATTAGGTAAGGGGGTAGTTGTTAATTATAGGGTGAAAATGATGGTCGTAGGGAATGGACGAGTTGGTAAAACCTGTTTGGTCAATGTACTTTCTGGGGGAGAGTGTGACCCAAGGCAAAAAACGACAGAAGGGATTGATTTGGTAATCGGTGAACTGAAAAAAGAAGATTTGCCAAATGTAAACAAGCCAGAATTGGCCTTGAAAATATGGGATTTTGGTGGGCAACAGATTTATCATGCGACTCATCAGTTCTTTTTGAGTAAAGATGCTATTTATTTGGTTGTATGGACAGATTCTAAAATTGCTAAAAAATACACTGAGCGAGACGATATTCCTTTTGACGTAAGGGAGCGATCTCTGGGTTATTGGTTGGATAGTATCGATCGACATGCTCCCAATAGCCCGATTATTATTGTTGGGACGCATATGGATGATGTGGAACTTCGGGACCCCATACACAGTATTCAAGATGAAGTGCTTAAAAAAAATCATAATCTTAAATCGGTAGAAATAGATTCTATCTCTAAAACTGGATTTGATAGCTTGAAGGGTTCTATAGCAAGTAGGATTAATCAACTTTCACACTATGGAAGAGATTTTCCTGGAACTTACCAATCGGTAATTGATAAAATATTAGAAGAAAAAAAGAAAGGGAAAAAGTACATTACAAAGTCAGAATATCTCGATTTTTGTCGGAAGGCGAAAGTCAATGAAGATGGGGTAGATACTTTGACGGATTTGTTGGTCATGGGAAGTTATATTGTTCATTTTTCAGAAAGGCATGATAGCGACAAATTGAAAAATACTATTTTCATTGACTTGGAATGGCTAACAGGCGAAGTCTATAAGCTTTTTAATAAAGGATTGGAATCAAAAAATGGAGAATTTGATGATAAATATTTAATCAAAGTTTTTCCTTGGAATGAAGGTTATGATGAAGTGAAGCGACTTCGATTTATTGATTTACTGAAAAAATTCGATTTAATCTTTCAAGTTGATGATTTTGAACAGCCTTATTATATCGCTCCACAATACCTGTCTGCGTATGATAGCTTAGAGCCTAAAATTAAAAGAGTAATTGCGGAAGCGAAGAAAACACTATCTAGTAGTTTTGTCTTAAAATATATCAATTTTGTACCAGACAATGTCATCATCAACTTTTTGAGTAAATATGGTCCTTTTTCGGAAAAAAACTATTGGTTGGATGGTATCTTCTTTCATAAAGCCATTAACGAAAAGAAAGTTGGTTGCTTGGTTGAGCTAAATAACAAGAAGATCACTGTAAAGACCACTGATAGTACAGAAGGGCGTGAGTTGCAAAATGAAATTTGTCATAAGATTGCTGATTTGAGTGGGAAGGCTAAGCTCCTTGTTTCTGTGGATGGACGTGAATTTGTGAGCTGGGATAAATTAATGAATTATTTTAGCAATTTGAAAGAAAAGGGTGTTGAGAAGATTAGCGATCAGTTTGTTGAAGGAGTAGGTGGAGAGCTAATAAAAATCAGTAGTTTACAGTACTTGATTGACAAAAAGAAAGAGCATGTAAATACTTTGACTGGTTTAGATGCGAAAAAAAAGGAAATCAAAGAATACGTAGAGATAGACCAAATAGATAAGGCTTTCGCAAAACTAAAGGAGTATGTACCTGAAAAAGAGAATGATATTGTTTTAAAACGAAATAAATGGAATGAGTTTAAAAAGGACACAGATTTATTAGGCAGCACACCTGAGTTGGAGCATAATCTTAATGAAATCAAGCTTTGGATTTTGAAGATGGCTGATAGTATAAAGGAAAGACCTAATGATGATTGTAGTGTCCCCAAAAAATAAGACAACGACTTAAGACAAAAAAAACCATTAAAT
>CAZOHX010000677.1:0-2005 GCA_964579315.1 uncultured Saprospiraceae bacterium | reverse complement strand
TAGACGCACTTACAGATGGCTTAAAGAAAATGATGATAATAGGGTTGTACAATATGAGCCTGCCGGAAAAGATAATTATACAGATTTGTATTGCCCGATGTATCCTAATCCTGATAATTTAATTGAACATGCTAGGTCAAATTCAGATAAGCCATCTATAATGATTGAATATGCACATGCCATGGGAAATTCGGTTGGAAATTTACAGGATTATTGGGATATTATTGAAAAATACCCAAACCTACAGGGTGGTTTTATTTGGGATTGGGTAGACCAATCATTGGAATATAAAGATGAAAAAGGAAATCCATATTTGGCATATGGTCATGATTATAATCCCGATTTACCGACTGATGGTAATTTTTTGAATAATGGCTTGGTAGATCCATATAGGAATCCACATCCTCATTTATCTGAAGTTAAAAAAGTATATGAACCTGCTCAATTCTATTATAAAGGAAATGGTGTCATAGAAATTGAAAATAAAAACTTCTTTGCAGATTTTTCTGATAAAACCATAAGCTGGAAACTTATGGCAGATGGAATTAATATTTCAGAAGATAGTGGTCTGCCAATAATGGTTCTACCACAAAAGAAAACCAGTTTAACAATTAAAAACTTCCCAAACTCTTTAGATACGTGCAAAGAATATATTTTAGAAGTGAGTTTACTTCAGAATGAAGCAACAACTTTAATTCCAAAAGGGCATGAAGTAGCATGGGATCAATTTACGATTCAAAATAGTATACGTGTAGCTTCATCAAATCCGAAAGGAACCAAATTAGATATTATTTCTATAGAAAAAACGATTGAAATCAAAAATGATAAAGTCGATTTTAAAATTAATGCTGAAACTGGTGAAATAGTTTCTTGGAGTTATAATGGGTTTAAAATTACGGATCACCCTATTTGTCCTAATTTTTGGCGTCCACCAACAGATAATGATTTAGGTAATAGTATGCATAAATGGGCAAAAATATGGCAAAATGCTACCTATAACTATTCAGCAAAATTATTAGAAAAACCCTCTAAAACAAAAAATGGAATTTCTTTTAAAGTAGGGTATATTCTTCCAAATAATGAAGCTATTGTAAACGTAATTTATAGTATTTACCCGAAAGGTAATTTAGAAGTATTTTATACATTCAAACCGAATCAAAAGGAATTACCTAACATTCCAAGATTAGGTATGTATCTTACTTTACCTAAACAGTTTACAGATGTTTCCTGGTATGGTAATGGACCGAAAGAAAGTTATTGGGATCGAAAAACTGGCATGAAAACAGGAATCTATTCAGGTAAAACAAATGAGCAATTTCACAGATATCCTCGCCCGCAGGAAACTGGAAATAAAACAAATATTCGCTGGATGAGAGTGACATCTAAGGAGATATCTTTAAAAGTAACCGGCAGCTCATTACTAAATGCAAGTGTTTGGCCTTTTGCCATGACTGAAATAGATTTTAAGAGTGATGACGGTACCGCTTCTGCTTCAGGATTAACACCTGTGACGAAAAAACACGGAGCAGATATAAAGATTGGAGAAATCATTCAATGGAATATTGACGATCAGCAAATGGGTGTTGGAGGAGATACTTCCTGGGGCCGTTTGGTTCACGAGCAATATACGATTAAACCAAAATTCTACCATTACTCATTTAATATAAACCCAGAAAGTAATGAGTAAATCGTTTATTGACAGCATAAGAACAAGTTTCATTGGTAAATTTAAATCAAATCCCATCTTAGTATTTTCACCGGGAAGGATAAATTTAATAGGTGAGCATACTGACTATAATGATGGATTTGTTTTTCCGGCAGCTATTGATAAAGGAATAGTTACGGGTATTCAGAAAAGCAACGCTGATTTATGCACAATCTACGCACATGATAAGAATGAAACTCATCAATTTTCACTAAAAAACATTCAAAAATCTAAGAAGGGAAGTTGGAAAAATTATGTACTTGGAGTGATTATCGAAATAAAAAATAAGGGTCTTAAGCT
>CAZOHX010000676.1:0-2013 GCA_964579315.1 uncultured Saprospiraceae bacterium | reverse complement strand
ATATTTTTCATAATTTAATTTTTGATATAAATATATGATTTTTTAAAGTAGTTGTAAAGGGTCTTAATATTACTTTAACTTCTAATTAAGATTTTATTAATGTCACAAAATCAAAGATTCGCATTTTTTAAATGGATTTGAATAGATTAATTTGGCATCATAATAAAACGAAACATATCAACATCAATTAACAAATAGAACAATATTTTTCATTGAGAAAATTATAATACCATGAAAAAAATAACATATTTAGTACTTTCGCTTTTATTTATTTCTTCTCTTTCATTTGCACGAGTTCAATATTCAAGTGAGCTGGAAGTTGATGGAGAAGAATTAGCTATTGGGAATTTCTTAAACTGGAGTACTAGTTTTGAAGAAAATAGCGATGTATTTTTTGTAGAGAAATCTACGGACAATGGTCAAAACTTTGAAGTAATTGGTCAGGTCAGTGCTGCGGGAAATACAGCAAAGGGAAAAGAGTATAGATTTTTAGACTTAAATGTAGTTGATGGAGCAGCATGGTATCGTCTTCGTCAAGTAGATTTAGATAAAACGGAAAGTTTTTCTAATGTGGCTGAAATCGAAAAATTAGTTTCCAATAACTTAGTAATTAAAGATATCAATACGATTGAAGTTTCTAAGGAATTTGTAGTACAATTGGAAAGCTTTGTGGCAGGACCTTTAGAATATGTTTTGACTGATGGACATGGGACTATCGTTATGGAAAATGGGCAGAACTTAATCAATGGTATCAATACGGTAATTGTTGATTTGGAAAATGAACCTAAAGGGAATTATAAATTGACAATGAGAATGGAAAAAGAAGTAGAAGTACTCAATTTTGTCAAAGTAGCGGATGCTATAAAAGACAAACCAAATGTAGCTAGTAAGAATACAAAACGTGAGTAATCATGTTATGAAACACAATAAAATTTAAAAGGTAGTGAACGATAGTTTGCTACCTTTTTTGTTTAGTCCCTTTCTTAATCTCTTAATTTATCTTTTTTTAGCAAAAAACGCTTCCAGCAAGGCTTCACATTCTGTCATCATCAGTCCCATTTCAATCTTCGTTTTAGGATGCAAAATCTCCTTTCCATGACACATAAATCCTTTTTTTTCATCCGTAGCACCAAATACCACTCGACCAATTTTTGACCAAAATAAGGCTCCACCGCACATCGTGCATGGTTCGAGCGTTACATATAAAGTGCAATCATTTAAATATTTATTTCCAAGAAAGGAAGTAGCGGATGTAATCGCCAACATCTCCGCATGTGCCGTTACATCATTGAGCAATTCCGTTTGATTGTAGGCTTTGGCTATGATTCTATTTTGAGAAACGATGACCGCTCCAATGGGCACTTCACCGTGTTCTAAGGCTTTTTGAGCTTCTTGGAGTGCTTGTTTCATGAAGTATTTGTCGTCGAAAACTGTGAGCATTTGTTTTTTGCGAAGGTATATTTTTAAATTAAAGTTTTCAAATAAATAAAGACTTGAGTTAAATTGGTAATTTTTACGCATCCAGTCTTCTCATCCTTTATCTAGTTTCCAGCGTAGTTGGAGACGACTAATCTTCTTATCTCGAATTTTTGCATTTTAAGTAAAAAATAGTTTACCTTTGCAAATGGAAAGAATATTAGAAAAAGGAAAAAATAAAAGGGAGACCCATCAGTTCGATTTTCAAGGCATCACATTCGATGATGTATTATTAGTACCCGCTTATTCAGAAGTATTGCCAAGAGATGTAGATTTATCTACCCGATTGACACGTAATATTCGATTGAATATTCCCGTAGTTTCCGCAGCAATGGATACGGTAACGCAAAAAGAATTGGCGATTGCACTGGCACGACAAGGGGGAATTGGTATCGTTCATAAAAACATGACCATAGAGCAACAAGCAGAACAAGTAAGGAGTGTAAAGCGTTCTGAAAGTGGGATGATTGTAGATCCTGTGACTCTTTCTGTGGATTCTGTGGTGAAAGATGCTCTAAATTTAATGAAAAGATATAA
>CAZOHX010000675.1:0-2015 GCA_964579315.1 uncultured Saprospiraceae bacterium | reverse complement strand
CCAGGCTTTTCTGTTTTATATTTGGCCGCAACGGGTAATCCACGTTGTAATTCGGGTAAAAACGCTGCATATTTCTCCAATTTCTTACTCCAATCCATATCTTTCACTAAAACGTAGCAAGAATGAGATGCTTTATATCCAAACATAGCATCTTCGTAATTCTCAATAGGTCCAATGACCACATCAATATGATTTTTTTTCATATCCAACCATGCCAAATCACTTCCATAATACTGATCCGCCATCAACGCTTTTGCTCGTAAATCTAAATAATGCTTCAAACCTGCATCTTCGGCTAAATACGATGCTTCTTGTAGCAATTTACCCACTTTAGTAATTTCCTTGATAAACTTTTCGTGATAAGGAATGGTGTATAATTCCCCTTTTTCATTTCGTCTAACATAAGTATATTGACTGGCTTTATCTTTTAAATTTGATTTTTCAAATTCTGCTTTTGTCATATCTTTTGGATAAAAATTGGCTCCCAAAGGTTTCTCCCCTATCCCCTTTACAAAAGGCTTATTTCCACCCAATCTATCCCAAGGACCATAATTAATTTTTACAAACTCCTTAGTCTTTTCATCTTTTAATGAATTCAACAATGCATCTTTATCACCGTAGGCATCATACCAATAGATATCATCCATAATTTTGGCAGCTTGAATAAGCAATGGAATCATTTTTTTCTCATTGGCGGATAATTTGGACACATCCGTTGTCAATTTAAATGTAGTATATTTTCCTAAAAGGGCATCCATGGGATCTGTTTTTTCTGTTTTGGGCGTTTCGTGCTTCTTTTCTGGCATTTTCTGGTCTGAATTACATCCAAAAGTAAATATTCCCAAGATATGTAAAAGTAGGTTTTTCATTTTCGATAGATTTTTCTTATAAAAACCTAAAGATAGGCTTTGCGTGTGTTAATATGAAAAAATTGTCGTTTTTTTGAATACTTGTGAGATTAAAATCAAAGGGTTAATTTCTAATATCAAAAAAAAATTGGCAACAAAATCACTTTTGTTACCAATTTAAAATCCTAATTATTTACATTTTTCTATTTCAATACCACAAATTTCTTTGAAACGACAGATGTTCCAGCTTTCAATCTAATCACATAAACCCCATTAGGTAAGTCAAAATCAGCTTGTACTGTATGTAATCCACTATTTTGCTTCTCAGCAACAACTCTTACCAACTTTCGACCCGACATATCATGAATGTCAATTTGAACAACAGAACTTGTTTCTAAGGAATAATTTAATGTCAAATTATTTAATGCTGGATTTGGTGAGACCAATACTTCATTAAAAATAGAAATATCTTCATTCTTAGTATCAATTACTTCCCCATTCTTCCATTTGTCTAACAACCCTGGCCACCAATTCAAATCACCTAAAGGATAATTATCATCCGCAGCATATTTTATTGTTTCATTTGTATAGCTCAAATCTTCTGGCAATGGCCATTGAAAAACAAATTTATTTCCATCTGGATCCCATCCCCAATAATTATTTCCAGCTGGTTTTCTTCTATTTTTCATCCATTTAATCATTTTTGCCTCTCCTCCACCTGGATTTACAATTCCTGGATCTTCTGTATAAATTGTACCATACGTTTCTAAATTTGGATACGTAGCATCATCCGCAAACATTCCCGATGTTCTTTCGTTCATCCATGGCACATCTTCTAAAGAATATTTTGTCCAATATGCCTTAATTTTATCGGTATAAAATTGAAGATTGTTTCCTACTTTATACTTTCTCTCTCCTTCTGTCAATCCTCGTTTAGTTAATATATCCGAAGGAATAGCAGAGATATTCACGATTCCATATAATTGCTCATCTGGATCTTGACCTACTCTATCATTTGCGTTTTCACCATAACTCGAAGCATTATAAAACAAATTATTGGTCACAGTTGCATTTGGCAGCCAAAATGAATGGATTGGATACTTCATCGTATTGACCAAGGTATTGTGGTCAAACAATAAATAATTGGGTGGCAAGGTGCTAATATCT
>CAZOHX010000674.1:0-2016 GCA_964579315.1 uncultured Saprospiraceae bacterium | reverse complement strand
ACTACTTTTTCCTAAAGGTTGATTTTCTCCTTTAACATAAAAAGCAAGTTGGTAATTATATCCAAGTGTTGTATTTAAGTTTTTATCTGAAAATGTGGTATCGTTGGCAGTTGAAAAATAGAGACTTTCAAAAGTAGCTCCAGGAATAGGTATAAAATTGGTGCCATTTTCACCTTCTGAACGGTACAATTCGTATTTGTATGGTCCTGGATTTTGTATAGTATCTAAATCTGAGATATTTGGCTTTGTCCATCGAATGAATATTTCTCCATCATTTATATCCGTTTTATTTACATCTACATTTGTAAAAATAGGAATATCTTTTCCAATTTGAACACAGGATTCTTCAGAAGGAAGACTTTCAACTGAATTAAAAGGGTATCCACCAGCACTCAATTTAGAAAAATTGGCTACAATACGATAACAATAACTATGTCCTCCTTGTAAATCTTTATCTTCATAAAAATAGCGACCGTCTTTTATATCTTTTGAGTAACCAATTTTTTGATAACCTCTACCAGCGAGACCTGTTTCACAAGTATCTATTATAAATGGATTACTATTCTCTCTCCTCCACACAGAGAAATTTCTAAAATATTCGTCATCGACATCTTCACATTGATAGGGCGATTTCCATGTGACTGTCACAATATTGGTCTTTGTCGCTGTTTGAACATCAAGGGGAGAAGGTCCTACAACTTTAATATGTACAGTTTTTAAATCTGCCAACCCAATCGTATCTGAAAATTGATCGTCCACAGCCCTAAAAACAACCGCATAGCGCTCGTTTGAAATATGTTCACATGTAGTTTGCCACTTAAAAGTACCAATTACGGGGGTTTCATTGAGCCCTTTGGGTACATCAAATTTTGCTGGACTGACTTTGGTTACAAAAGGTCCTCCTAGCCCTGTTAATTCTACTTTTTGTTTGGGATCAATATCGGCATCTGTTGCAATAACTTCAAATTCTGTATATTCTCCAGCAACGACACATATTTCATCAATAGTTTCGATTTCGGGAGGAGTATCATCGCAATCTTTGATTAAGATTTGCATATCTCGTATCATCGTATCCAATGGATTGCCATTTCGATATTCGATAATATAAATAGCAATATTGTATTCTCCCGCTTTTTGAGGACTATCCCAAATAATATCACCTGTTTTAGAATTAACAGAAAAATTGTTATCAGGACCCGAAACCACTTGGTATGGTTTGTCGTAGTTGGGAACATTGGTTTCAAAATCACTTTGAGGAATGGTTAATTGATATACTAAGCTATCTCCATCTATATCATAAGCATTGGGATTGTGAATAAATCGTTCTCCTACACATCCGATATCAACAGGAGGTTGGAGTAAAATTGGAGAATTATTGTACCCTTGAAATTGTTGACTCAGAAGGGTGACTGTTGTTTGAATGTAAAAGGGTACATGTCCAGAAGTCCCATTATTTATATTAATAATTCCATCATTTCGATTTGGGTCAAACATTGAAATCACGTAATGTTGTTGTGAAGGATAGGTATGTTTGGCGATATAATAATTTTTCTTCATATCGTTTCCCAATTCTTCTCCTTGTGGGGGATTGCCAGCACCATTCACTCTCAAAACCATTTCTGAAGTGCCATCTCCCCAATGTATTTCCAGACTATCCCTGTCTGCTCCTGTACTACTTGCCTTTGTGTAAGTTGTGATAGTCGCTTCAATCGTATATTCTCCAATTTGTCGATATGTAATCTCCCCTGCTCGATTATGTGTAGCAAAGGATATAAAAGGTATCAATAGTATGATAAAAAATAATAGATATTTAACGAAATGTCTTGGTTGGAGCATAATTTCAATTATTTGAATAATCTAATATAAATAACGGCAAAATAGAGATATTAGTTTGTACGGTAATTGACAAATGATTGTTTTGATATGATAGTGTAGATGAAAATAAAGTGACAAACTTCTTTTTTTTATTTCCATTTTTACTAAAATTCATAATGCGGTCGCCTTGACATCTGGTCG
>CAZOHX010000673.1:0-2018 GCA_964579315.1 uncultured Saprospiraceae bacterium | reverse complement strand
TTTATCTAATACTAAAGGAGTTATAATGACAAACTATACATATGACCACTTTGCACTGAGACATCTTGGTGTGGCAAAAAATGATATTGATGCAATGATTCAGACCATTGGGGTCAAAAATCTAGATCAATTAATTGATGAAACTATCCCCACGAATATTCGATTAAAAACGCAGATGAAATTACCTAGTGCTTTGACAGAAGAAGCATATTTAGGGAAAATTCGCAAATTAGCCCACAAAAATAAAGTTTTCAAATCTTATATCGGACAAGGATATTATGGCACCATCACGCCATCTGTCATCTTGAGAAATGTATTTTCAAATCCAGGTTGGTACACTCAATATACTCCTTACCAAGCAGAAATTTCGCAAGGAAGACTTGAAGCACTACTCAATTTTCAAACAGCAATTAGTGATTTGACTGGGATGCCTATTGCCAATGCATCTCTTTTAGATGAAGGAACCGCTGCCGCTGAAGCGATGGCTATGTTTTTTCATTTAAAAAATAAACGAAGCAAAACCAATGAACACAATGAGTTTTTTGTAGAAAATGGTGTTTTTCCACAAACGATAGAAGTTTTGAAAACTAGAGCAGAAGCTATTGGTATAAATATCGTACAAGGAGATTGGAAAGATTATACTTTAAACGAAGCGACCTTTGGTATTTTATTGCAATATCCCACAATGGACGGAAATGTTGTCGATTATAAAGATTTTGTAAATAATGCCAAAGAGCATAAAGTTTATGTCACAGTGGCGGCAGATATAATGAGTTTGGCCTTGTTGACACCACCAGGTGAGTGGGGGGCAGATGTAGTCGTAGGTAATACACAACGATTTGGTGTTCCAATGGGATTCGGTGGTCCACATGCCGCTTACTTCGCCACTACAGAATCGTTTAAAAGACAAATGCCTGGTCGTATCATTGGACTTTCTAAAGATGTACATGGAAATGATGCTTTGAGAATGGCACTTCAAACTAGAGAGCAACATATCCGAAGAGAGAAAGCTACTTCCAATATTTGTACAGCACAAGCCTTATTGGCAATTATGGCAGGAATGTATGCCGTTTATCACGGAGCGGATGGAATTAAACAGATTGCATCAAATATTCATAGTAAAACTAAAACCTTAGCCAATCATTTGGAAAAATTAGGTTACCAATTAAAAAATAAATCATTTTTTGATACCATTACGATTTCAATCCCTGTTGATATTATTGGTAAAATCAAAAAACGTGCATTAAACAAGGAAGTCAATCTTTTTTATGGTGAAAAATCCATTTCAATCAGTATAGATGAAACAACAACTGACCAAGATATCAAAAACTTGGTCAAAATATTTGCAAAAGCCAATCATAAAAAAGTAACCAACTGGAATTTGAATGGTATTCAAAATAAAATCCCTACTACTTGTCAACGTACATCTGGATATTTGACACATCCTGTTTTTAGTGCCTATCGAACAGAAACAGAAATGATGCGTTATATCAAATCTTTAGAAAATAAGGATATTTCTTTGGTGCACTCCATGATTTCTCTTGGATCTTGTACTATGAAGCTCAATGCAGCCACGGAACTTCTCCCCGTAACTTGGCCAGAATTTTCAAATATCCATCCCTTTGTTCCCAAAAATCAGGTCAAAGGTTATTTGAAAATATTCAAACAGTTGGAAAATTATCTTTGTGAAATCACAGGATTTTCGGCTTGTAGTTTACAACCCAATTCGGGGGCACAAGGTGAATTTACAGGATTAAAAGTTATTTCAGCTTATCACATCGATCGACAGGAAGGACATAGAAATATCGCCTTGATTCCATCATCCGCTCATGGTACGAATCCTGCAAGTGCAGTCATGAATGGCTTGAAAGTTATCGTTGTAAAATGTGATGATCACGGTAATATAGACGTCACTGATTTAAAAGAAAAAGCAGCTTTACATCGAGATAATCTTCATTCTTTAATGGTCACCTACCCTTCCACACATGGTGTTTTTGAAAGTGAGATTATGGCAATGA
>CAZOHX010000672.1:0-2030 GCA_964579315.1 uncultured Saprospiraceae bacterium | reverse complement strand
AGGATTTCCTTTCTCTATTGTATTTGAATCATAATAAGTGACACTAGTTCCAATTTGTTCATAATTTGGATGATTAATCCTGTCGCTATAGGCAAGATTTAAGGTCATGCTCTCATCTATATTAAAACCGATATTCACAGACGGATAAAACTTTCCAAATTCGTATTCCGATTTAAATGAAGGATGGAGGATGTCCCGCCCATAAATATTATTGTATTCTCTTCGAATACCTGCATTAATATCAAATCTATGGATGGTAAATCCCGTATTTACGAAAAAAGCAAATTGGTTTTCTGAATAATTTAAATAGTTTGAATTTGTAGTATCTATAACTTCCTGCTTATTGGATTCTAAAGATAATTGATTTATATCAATTCGAGATACCGATTTTGCTTCCAATCCTATTTTAAATTTGAATTTATTTTTAAACATCTTTTTACCTAAAGACGATTTGTAGTGAAATTCACTAATTTCATTATGCCCCATACCAAAAAGATTTGTTACCACATTCTTTATCTTATCAAGTTTATTATGTCTAAAATAAGTATGACTAAGATTGACAAGTAAATCATAAGTGTTTTTTGAAAATTTATAATTCAATTGAGAAATCAAGTAGTATCGCTTATTATCAATTTTGCTGATAGAGCTTTCAGTATAAATACTATTTCTAGTAATGTTGTTCAGTCTATTTTCAGTAAAATTGATGCCGAAATTTTTAACATTTAATTGAATTTTGTGATAATCATTGATTTGATATTTCAATTTTAGAAATTGACTAATTTTCAACCAAGCTTTTGACGTAGTTTCAACATCATTTATTAAACTGGAAAGCATCCCTTTTTGAGAAAAACTACGTGTACCAAATTCCTGTTTTGAAATTTTGTGCGGATTCCAATTAATACTAGCGTAAAGGCTAAATTTATCTTTTTTATAAGAAATATCTCCAAATAAAAGAAATCGGAAATAGTCTGCTTTCGTCATTGTAGTGGACAGACTTGATGCCAGTCCATTGATACTTTTATCTTTAGTTGTCAACTTTAATATCCCACCATGTCCTGCTGCTTGATATTCTGAAGATGGATTTCTAATTATTTCAATTTTAGAAATTTGATCTGCATTCAAATCACTTAAACTCCCATTATATTCATTATCATCGAGAATAATGACGGTTTTTCCTTTACCTATTAAATTAATTGCTCCATCTGATTTAACTCTAATACCTGGAATTTTTTTCAGCAAATCAACTGTACTTCCTCCGGCTGATGCTAAACTACCATAAAAATTTATTGTATAAACACCTTGCTTGTATTCAATGGCATTTTTTCGATCTCCTAGAACTTCAATAGACGGAAGTAAAAGAGAACTATAGCCCATTTTGACTGATTTTAAATCTACAGAATCTAAAGAAATATCAATATCTTCAATAATAGTATCATTGTAACCTAGACTAGATATTTTTAAAAAAAATGGAATTTCTCTTCCAATATGAAAGCTGATATTACCATTTTCTATGAAATATCCAAAGATAAACGTAGAGTCATCAACAGATAATGCCTCTACAACTATTGGATTTTCAAGTATGATATTATTAGTATCAACTGCAACTCCATTTATATAAATATCTTGAGCTACTATGCTGTTGGAATAAAATATCGTTACTATTAAAAATAAATTAATTAGTGTCTTGTTGTATAAATTTTTATTTTGCATATAATTGTAATTTGTATATTGACCAGTAAATGTATGATTCATCTTGATGATTTACACCGAGCCGGTTATTACTCATATGTAAAAGACTTTCAATAATATCCCATAACCTAAGTTTATCATTAATTCTAATAAAAATATTCCTAAATTCTCGTTCAATTTTATTGATTAATGAAGAAGAAAGATAACTAGGAGATTCCAAAAGAATTTTCTTGATTTGTAAGGAGATATCCTCTTGATTTTGATTTGTAAAAATTTCTTCATAAAATAAGTTAATTTTTTCAATCGTAGTATTAGAGTAGGGAAATTTCTTCTTGATACAG
>CAZOHX010000671.1:0-2039 GCA_964579315.1 uncultured Saprospiraceae bacterium | reverse complement strand
CCATCAAAAACTCAAGCCAATGCGTCATTAGACATTTAACCATTAATAACTAACCATTATCTTAGTGTTCACTCCACTCCACGGATTCCAAATCAATACCTTCCTTAAACATTTCCCAAATGGGGCTCAAATCTCTCATATGGTTGACTCCTTTTTCAAGTGCATCTATGGTATAATCTATTTCTTCTTCTGTAGTAAATCGTCCCAAACTAAATCTAATAGAAGAATGAGCCAATTCATCCCCCAATCCCATCGATGTCAAGACATAAGATGGTTCTAAAGAAGCACTTACACAAGCAGACCCCGAAGAAACCGCTACATTTTGATTGAAAGTCATCATTAAGCCTTCCCCTTCTACGTGCTTAAAAGATATATTGGTGACATGTGGCATTCTATGATTTACGTTTCCATTCACATAAGACTCTTCTAATTTATTTAATAGTGCAGTCTCCAATTTATCTCTTAGTTTTGAAACCCTTTTAGCGTCACTGTCCATTTCATTCATAGCAATTTCACAAGCCTTTCCGAAACCAACAATTGCGGGAACATTTAACGTACCTGAACGCATTCCACGTTCGTGTCCGCCACCATCCATTTGAGATGTCACCTTAACCCTAGGATTTTTACGACTCACATACAATGCACCTACCCCTTTTGGTCCATACATTTTATGAGCACTAAAAGCCAATAAATGCACACCCACAGCTTTTGGGTCAATATGAATTTTCCCTACTGCCTGTGTAGCATCACTCATAAACAAAACACCATGCTTTTTACAAATAGCACCAATTTCTTCCATGGGCTGAATCACACCTGTTTCATTATTCGCCCACATGATTGAAACCAAAATCGTATTTTCTTTAATTGCATTTTCCAAGTCATCCAAATTAATTAATCCATCTGGATTGACATCAAGATAAGTTACTTCGCCCCCCTTCTTCTCAATTTTCTTACAAGAATCTAGGACAGCCTTATGTTCGGTTTTGACGGTAATAATATGATTACCCTTTCTAGCATACATTTCAAAAACACCTTTCAAAGCAAGATTATCAGCTTCAGTAGCTCCAGAAGTAAAAATTATTTCTTTAGGAGAAACGTTTACTAGTTTTGCAACTTGATTTCTAGCATTATCAACAGCTTCTTCAGCCACCCAACCAAATGGATGATTTCTACTAGCCGCATTTCCAGGATGTTGCGTAAAATAAGGAATCATAACTTCTACCACACGAGGGTCAACAGGTGTTGTAGCGTTATTATCAAGATATATTAAGCGTTCAGTTCCCATATTCTTTTCTTTGTTTTTATTTAGATTTAATCTATTTAAGAGCAAATGTACACTAAAATTAACATTTTTACTAGTATTTTGTTTCAATTTTTTTGAATTTTACGGTTCCCTTCATTAATAATTAGGTACATCAAAGCAAAAAGCATGGCAAATCAGCATTTATTTAGTGAATTTCCAGAAATATCTAAACAAGAATGGTTAGATAAAATAAGTTCGGAACTTAAAAATCAAACCATTGAAGATTTAACGTGGAAGCTAGATAACTTAAATGTTTCCCCATTTGCACACAAAGATGATTTTATCAAACACCCAACCCCAATTATCCAGCAATTGGATAATGAATGGGGTATTGGCGAAGATTTTTATATACACGATTTAAAAAAATCAAACCTAAAAATTCTAGATGCATTGATGAATGGAGTGAATTGTCCGAATTTCACATTCTCATCTGCACCCAACAGTAGAGATTTAGACATACTATTTAAAGATATAGATTTATCCATGATTTCTATTTTTTTTAATGGAAATGCTATTCAAAACAAACCCATTCAAACAGCCACAACGATTAAAGAATGGTGGACAAAAAATTATCCGAATGATAAAATGAAAGGAGGCTTTAGATATTCAAAATCATTGGATTTTACAATATTAAAAACTTTATTGGATATTTTCAAAGATGATCAAGTAACCATTTTCAGTATTGATACCCAATCTTTTTATACAGGAAAAGAATTTGTCATTGATGAATTAAAAT
>CAZOHX010000670.1:0-2041 GCA_964579315.1 uncultured Saprospiraceae bacterium | reverse complement strand
AACATATGATAGTATGCCTTTGTGTTCTTTGTGTTCTTTGTGGTAAAAAATTATAAGATAGTAAGTACGTATTTAGTTAAGAAGCTGAGTCATCCCCCAACTTCGTTTGGAATTTGTTGAGTGCTATGCAGTTGAGTTTTAGAAAAGTGCTACTCAAATGAGAAAAGTCTTAATTTTGAGATAATTCGTAATTCCTAATTCTCAATTCGTAATTCCTAATTCTCAATTAAAAAAAGGACAAGAATAAGCCTTACTACCAACGTCAACTCATCCAGTCCCGACTATGGAGAGACAACTCATCTAAGGTTTTACACACTTATTTGATACAAAATTTTCTACACACCCATATTTTACATTTAAGCGAATTCTCACAAAATCCTTTCTACTATCAATTATATTATCTATTTTTGAGTTATGAATGAAAAGGAATTAAAAAGACAAGTTCAAGTTGAGATTGATACGGCTTATCTATATAATGTATTGGCACAAAATGAGACCAACCCAGATTTAGCAGATATTTTTAAAAAAATGTCAGCAATAGAAAAAGGACATGCACATAAATTATTGGAAAAATGCAATCAATTAGTTGGTGAAAAGAAGGACATGCCTAATATTTCTTTTCGTGCAAAATTTAAAGAATGGATTGCCAAATATATGGGATATGGTTTTATTTTAGCTGATTTGACCAGTGCAGAAATAAAGATTTCGAGTTCGATTGCAAATGTTAAAAGAGAGCGTGGAGAAAAGGTTACTAAAGAAGATTTTAATCATGTTGAAATTTTAGAAACTTTAGCAGAATCCAAAGGAATTTCGGGTAATATTTTTACTAAATTTGAGGGAAGACATAAGTCGGTCGGTGGAAATGCACTGCGTGCCGCAGTTTTAGGTGCCAATGATGGATTGGTCTCCAATTTATCATTAATTATGGGTGTGGCAGGGGCTGTTTCCAATGATGAATCTATCATTATTACAGGACTTGCGGGATTGCTAGCGGGTGCAATCTCTATGGCAATGGGGGAGTGGTTATCAGTGAAAAATTCTACGGAATTGTATGAAAATCAGATTGCACTAGAGCTAGAAGAATTAGAAAATAATCCTGAAGAAGAATTGCTAGAATTGACATTGATTTATCAAGCCAAAGGGATGTCAAAAGATGAAGCTAAAATTGCTGCGGAGAAGATATTTGAAAATAAGGAAACTGCTTTAGAGACTTTGGTTCATGAAGAATTGGGAATCAATATCCACGAAGAGCGCGATTCTGCTTGGGAAGCTGCCATTACTTCTTTTATTTTGTTTGCTTTTGGAGCCATCATTCCTTTATTTCCCTTTTTTCTTGCCAATGGTAATCAAGCCGTATTTTTCAGTTTGATTGTAAGTACTATCGGATTGTTCGGAATTGGAGCAGCCACTACATTATTCACTGGGAAAACAGTTGCTTTTGCTGGATTTAGACAAGTTTTATTTGGATTAGTTGCTGCAGGAATTACTTATGGAATTGGTAGTATTGTCGGAGCAAATTTAGGTTAAATGTCAGATGAGAAAAGATATTTAAGTGAAAATCCTATTTCGTTTTTTACGATAATTGCATTGTTTTTTGGATTGGCTTTTCTCTTTTTGATTCCACCTGGTCATGTCCCCGATGAACCCAATCATTTTAGAAAAGCTTATCATTTATCTTTGGGACATTTACATCCTGATGTGTTTGACCAACGATTTAGTATCCTTGTCTATGGGTAAAAATTTGAGTATGAATTGGATAATTAGATATTGGATGATTGGGATTGGATTGGTAATGATGATTGGATTTGCTATTATTATTTTTATACAATGGTCTCCAGTTGGTTCAGATCGTATTTATAGTTTATCAGGAAGATATATGATTCCAATTTTCCCATTATTTTTTCTTGCAGTACCTCCCATTTTGAACAAAAATCAAAGCGTAATTTTGTGGTTTGCGAAAATCGTCATTGTATTTAGTTTGTTTTATGGAGTTTTTTCTGTATTTTATCGATATTATTGATGGAATGCTATACTTTCTTTA
>CAZOHX010000669.1:0-2045 GCA_964579315.1 uncultured Saprospiraceae bacterium | reverse complement strand
AAAATTTTGACTCCATTTCGTTTGCCAATGCCCAATGTAAATTCTATCAAATACCTAGATTTAGATAAAGATGGAGATCCTGATGTTCTCCAATCAACACTTCCAAACGGCATTAAAGTTCAATGGATAGACGATGATGATGATATGAAAGATGGAGATTTTGAAGGAGATTTAGATAATGATTGTGTGATGATTGATCTCAATAAGGATGGAAAATATGGTGGTGAATTGGATTTAATCATTGATTGGGTAGATGAAGATGGAGATGGGAAAGCTGATTTGCAAGCCATCGTTGATAATGGGAAAATGGATTATACGGGAAAATGGGAATCTCATTATATTTGGTTTTTAGACAATGATGGAGATGGTATATTTTCTTATATTGATTGGGATGAATTTAGTTTTGAAGGATGGGATCATTCAGGAAGAGCCAATTTCTTCGCAGATTACAATGGAAAAAGTACGATGCTCAAGGTACATATCACGACTTGGAATTTGAGAGATTTAACCTACAATTGGGAAAATCCTTTTCTGTGGTTTGATCCTGATCATGATGGATTGACCGAAATGGCAATTCGACTAGTGGATGAACCTTATGAAATTGCAGACCGAAGAAATCCTAAACAAAAATGGGATTTTAGTCATAAAATTTCAATGGTGCAAATGACCTTTGATATGGATAATGATACTCGTCCAGAGAATGAATTGGATTATGATATGAGTTTAAAATTCAAGGGGAAAGGTTTTGATTATTCTGATCAAATTCATAAATATGCTAATCTAAAAGGACTTCCTGCTGCGAACAAATTCTTTGAAGATGATCGTTGGCGAAGATTAAATCAATTGGTTTATCCAGACCATAAAACTGCCTACGATTTGACTTTTGAAAAAGGAGATTGGAAAGAATGCTGGTTGGTTTTTGATGAAGATGACGATTGTCAAAGATGGGAACGTGTAGAATTTTATGATAATAAAGATCCATTTAAAATTGGTACAAAAAATGGTGGACTAGATCATAACCCACAGGCAGATCCTGCTGGAGATCGTGGGGAATGGGATACTGATTTTTCTGGAAAAGGACAACTGTATATTTCTCCATTAGATTGCAAAATTCATTTGTATGGAGCAGAATTGGGATATTGGAGAATCGACCAAAATGCGACTTATTTTCAAGGATGGCAAGGGTGGCGTGGTCCAAATTTACAACCCGAAGATTTCGACAAAGCAGAACCTAATTTATTCGGTACCATGAAATATGAAGATACGGACGGTAACGGTTTTATGGATCAAATCAGCATGGATTTAGATGGAGATCATGTTTTTGAAACAGTAAAAAGTTTAAAATCACTAGGGATTGATGACAAGTCAGATATTTACAATACCGCAAAAATGTCCTACGAAGATTATCAAGACTTATATAAAAAGATGGCAGAAGGCATGTGGCAAAATGCTATGAATGGTTTAAAAGTAGCCGAGAAATATGGATTAAGTACAGAATGGTATGCTGTATATAAAAGCAATAAAAGTTTAAGAGAAAAATACAATAATGGTTTTTGGTTGAGTTTTTATTTGTATAGAGATTTAATAAATTATGCGAAAGCGAAAGGAGATACTGATTTTGAAAACCAGATTGATAAGGCTTATTTTTCTACAGCATTTGAAACTCTTTTATAATTTAAATAAATACTTTGATATCATATTAATGGATGTCCCTATTATTTGTTTTAACCCATTGGAGATAAAAAATATAAAAATATGAATACCACAATTACACAAGCTCAAATAAAGGAGTATCAAAAAAACGGATTTTTAATAATTGATGATTTCTTAAATGCAGAAGAAGTCGCTCATTGGAAAAAGACCATTGATAAAGCAGTAGCCGATCGTCAAGGGCGAAAATTTCCACATTCAGAAGTCAAAACTGGAGAAAGTGATGGAATCAATGCTGATGCTGAATATTTCGGGAAAGTATTTGATCAAATCATTAATCTTTGGATGACAGACGAAGATGTGAAAAAACTCATTTTAGATCCAAGAATAGGAAA
>CAZOHX010000668.1:0-2048 GCA_964579315.1 uncultured Saprospiraceae bacterium | reverse complement strand
CAGCGCTTACTTCTTTCAACATTGCTAATTGATCATTCAATACTTCATCATGATGATCCCAACCACTATATTCAATAAAGAAAATCTGTCTTTTGAATCCCAATGTTTTTCGTGCAGCAATCGTTTTGGCAACCATTTTAAAACTGTTGGACAAGTAATTATCCGTAAAGGTGGTAACTTGAGTAGGAACTTGTTCTATGGCTGCTTTGAATTGGTTGGTCGCTTCAATAGAATTTTTTATAGTGCCTGCATATGCCTTTTTGAATACATCTACATAGGTTTTGTCCATGAGATTGTCGATGGCTTTGGTTTGGATGGTATTGAAATCATACATGCCATTGTAACCCATAATACCCGCTCCACCTTCTGAATCAATAACATATTCTAAGGTGTTGTTTCCAGATTCAAAGACATTTGATCCTGAAAGAGAAATATTCATCGAAATCTTGTCATTGGTATTCATACTATGGATGAGATCTGCAATTTTTCCACCCCATCCAATCGCTGAACGTTTGTGGGGCATGCCTGTTTGCCATTGCTGAATTTGATCGGCATGGGAAAAAAGTCCAAGCGGAAGTACACCAGTCTCATTTTCAAATTC
This sequence comes from uncultured Saprospiraceae bacterium, assembly GCA_964579315.1. Lineage (GTDB taxonomy): Bacteria > Bacteroidota > Bacteroidia > Chitinophagales > Saprospiraceae > CAMZLN01. The sequence continues at coordinate 1,447 of CAZOHX010000668.1, read as the reverse complement.
CACTTTTGTTGTCGGACGAATAAGTGTTCCTATATTGTTGATAAAAGTGAGTTTCCCATCATTGAAAAGTTGTTGCATTTCGGACATGGATGGATGCAGCCCAAATTCCTTTCCTTGCGTTCCCGTTGCATTAAGGGGCAATAGAGTTTCTTTGGCTAAGGCTAGATTGGATCTAGTTTCGGCATATTCAGCATACGATTCTGGATCGATAGGAACCAACATATTGAATGAGTCATTTCCACCAGTCAAGGCAAGACAAACCAGGGCTTTATAATCTTCTCCACCCGATATAGATGAATTGCCTATGGCTAGGGCATTCATAGATTTTAGACTCAATAATGATGAGAATAATGTTGCATAACCCACTCCTGCACAGCTAGCTTGACCTAAAAATTTTCTTCTTGATATTTTATGTTTTGACATGATTTTTTTATTTTAAGATGGCGTAATCAGGACTAATCATAACTAAATAAAGTCCAAGTCTAATTCTATCTGCAATATATTCTTCTTCTTCGTCCCAGTCGTATCTTTTGAATTCCTTTAGTGCATTGACGATAATATCTCTTGTATCTTCACTCATTAGTCCATGCGTTAAATCAATATCCAGTTTATTGACTAAATTTTCTGGATCGTAGGCATATTCCCAGAGTGGATCAAGATTAAGACTTATATCCGAATCGAAATCTTCAAAGGTGTACATCACGGATTCATACACACTCCAAGCAAAGACTGAATTAATATATCCAATACTAGTTCTTGAATTGTGGATTTGAAATTCTGGAGCTACAAGTCCTGCATCGTTTATAGGTCCGTTGGGTGCATATTTTGGAAGGAAAAAATTAAAGACAGAAGGAGAATAAAATGGATTTTGTCCTGTATTATCTAAAAAATTTTCCCCAACATTCCAATAGCCACCATAGGGAGTAGATAAGTCCATTGCTTTACAAAATTGAGTATATCTAAGCAAGGGCTCTCGAAGTTTTCCATTACTTGGATCACTAATCCAGGAACATGCTCTTGCTTCGTCATCCATTAAAATTGCTTTGATGACAGCTTTCATATCTCCACGGATCCCTTGACCATTGTCATTAAATACATGGGTTATTCTTTCGATGTATTGTGGTGTTGGATTAGACTTTACGAGATGCTGAATCAATTTTTTCCCTATAAAAGGACCCACATTTGGATGATTGAATAAATTGTCAATAGCATCTTTTATATCTTGCATGGGGTCTTGTCCTGCGGGTAATACTAGTCCATTTAAAAGGTGTTTTTCACCCATATCATGCCATTCAGAATACATTTTCATAGGAAATCTCATATCTATTTCTTCAAAATACATATCGAAGTAGGGCTCATCTGTCCAATCGACCCAATCCATAACAGCACCTGCACCAAGGCCCGTAAATACTTTTGCCATCTCTTTAATATCATTGATATCGTAGGT
>CAZOHX010000667.1:0-2049 GCA_964579315.1 uncultured Saprospiraceae bacterium | reverse complement strand
TATCATGTGCTAAAAGTCTTTAAAGTAGAACCCGAATTTACAATGGATAAATCCAAAATATGTATTCCTGCTGATGTTGTTTTTGAATCTACTGGAGTGGCCGATACAACTATTCTTTCCGATAAATGGGAGTTTGGAGATACAGAAACTTCTATTTTGCTAGGACATTCTAATCCAACACATACTTATTCTACGCCAACAGATAGTACTATTGAAGTGAAATTAACCGTTAAGGATATTTTGGGTTGTGAATCATCTATTACTAAAGAGATTGAAGTTTATAAGCCTGTTTCTAGAATAATTCCAGAGTCATCAGTCATTTGTGTAGGTGGGGATGTTGTTTTTACCGCAGCTGATTTTACACAGGAAGGTTCTCATTTGAAATATACATGGTCTAGTAATGGACAAACCAGCACGGATAATTCACCTATTTTTAATTATAATACTGAAGGGGATTTTTCTGTGACTATGAAGTTTGAAGAAATAAGTACTGGATGTAAAGGTGAAGAAATTGGAAATGTTACTGTACAAGGTTATCCAGATGCCGCCATTACTATAGTGGGAGATAATGTGTTTTGTGTTGGGGCTAATGGGGTGAGTCTAGTGAGTTTTAAGAATGGAAGCGTAAGTAATTTTCCATTAAACACCTTTTGGGATTTTGGAAATGGGGCAGTGGGGACAGGAGAAAATGTTGCTGGAACATATCCAAGGGGAACCTACGATGTAAAATTAGTGGTTGCCACTTCTGCAAATTGTGCGGATTCTACAACGATGTCCATAGATGTAATTGGACCAATTGGTGATTTTGATATTGATAAAGATTCTATTTGTCTTGGAGACACGGTGACTTTTACATTGAAAGATACCATGGATTTTGGTACTTATGAATGGGAAGTTGGAGATGGGTCAAAGAAAAATGGAAATCCATTGACTTTTACTTATGGAGATGCATTTGATGGATTGTCTAGTGTTAATGTAGTGCTTACCTTTGTCGATAAAAATGGAAATTGCTCTACATCTGCGATTAATCCTGTTTATTTTAGAGATGTAATGGCAGATTTTGAAAGAGGTTTGGGGGATATTGATTTTCAGAAATGTGAGGGTGAATCCGTAAGTTTTATATCTACGTCCACAGGAGCAGATGTATTTAATTGGGATTTTAGAGATGGAACAACGGGCTCAGGTGAAAAAATCGTCCATAGTTTTGAAAATTCAGGTATTTATGAAGTGAAATTATCTGTTGAAAATACTGAATTTGGATGTACAGATGAAGTAGAGAAAACTATGATGATCGATTCGTTACCAACTGCAATGGCTATTGGTGATACTATTTGTAAAAATAATGTAGCAAATCTTTCTATTTTAAATCCAATTTCTAATTATACTTATACTTGGGAATCTCATGATTTTGCTTTTATTGATAATGATGGAAGTGAAGCAATAACGGATACCTTGAGAAATGCAGGAACTTTTCAAGCTACAGTAACCGTGGAGGATAAAGCATCTGGCTGTTCGGCTATTATTGCTGTAAATGTTGTAGTGATAGAGGGGTTGCCCATCGTTATGAGAACAGATACAATTTATGTTGGTGATAAAGTAACTATTCAAACGGGGTCTAATAATTATGATTTTGTATGGAAACAAGTGACAGATAGTCTGGTTTTGAAAAAAGAAGTTAAATTAGATTGTTATGATTGTGCACAACCTACATTTACTGTTCCAGAGCTAGGGCCAGATGATACGGGAGATTTAGTGTATGAAGCAACCGTGGTGAGTAATGGAAAATGCGAAGAAGTTAAATGGAGATATACCTACATTATTATTACGCCTAATGTTCGATATCCAAAAGTATTTACTCCAAATGGAGATGGTAAAAATGATTATTTTTATCCTATATTTTTCAATGATGCATCCAAAGGAGCTGCAACGATTACAGATATGAAAATATTTAATCGATGGGGTCAAAAGGTCTATGATAATGATAATCCTAAAGTGGGTTGGGATGGTACTTTTAAAGGTAAACCCCAAAGTCAGGATGTCTATTTGTAT
>CAZOHX010000666.1:0-2051 GCA_964579315.1 uncultured Saprospiraceae bacterium | reverse complement strand
CAAAGTTATGATAGCTATTTGATTGAAAAAAATGCACGCCCTTTCGTAGAGAGATGGTTGGTCGATTTTGGAATTTTAACCACTTAATGATAATTACGCATTTTTTAATTTAAAATAAAAACAATATGAATTTACTCAAAAATATATTTTTGCCAAATATCATGTATCTCATCGCTGGATTATTGATATACCTTGTATTTGGTATCATTGACGGTTATATCATACCTGTCATCAAACAAAAAAAGAATATCAACAAATACTGGCAACGTTTACAAATCACCGTTTGGGTGTTGTATTTTTATATGCTCGTATCCATTTTATTTGACAAAGATATGATCAAAGCGATTATCTTTTTAGGTGTTATCGTTGCGGTCGGCTGGACCTATTGGCGAAATATTTTTGCTGGAATATTGATTAAATTTAACCAAGAATTGAAAGTAGGTGATATGATTTCAACAGATTTTGCATCTGGTGAGATTATTAATATCAATCTCGCTCAATCCGAATTGATGAATATAGATGGAGCATTGGTTATTATCCCAAATTATTATCTAAAATCTGCTGTTTTGAAGCAGTTACAAGAAAAAACGACAGTCAAGACCCATCGTTTCACAATCCATACGGATGAAAATGTGAAAACAAATGATATTTATCAAAAAAGCGTTAAATTGTGCATACCTTTCATCTAATCAAGATATTTTGGTAGAAAAATTAGGACAAGGAGCGTTTATGGTGAAGGCTTTTGTGGTGGATGAAGTTTTTTTGGAAGCAGTGGATGATTATTTTGTGAAATAAAATTATATTTTTACACTATTTGTATTTAAAAAATAAGAATATGGCAAATAAATATTTAAATTATATTTCTGACGAGCATCTTTTCAACTGCATTGAAAATTTACATAATTCATATTTACGTGCCAAAGCAAATATTACGAAGAGTAAATTTTATAAGAATAAAATTGATACCGTAAAACTTACTTTTGATTACAAATTCAATGAAATTGATGAAGAAACACTCATCAAAACGGAAATAAAACGCCAAATTGATAAATCTATAAATAATTCTATTGGTACTTTTCATGAACAGATTTTGGGAGGTATTAAAGGATATGAAATGGGAAATTTAAGTGGTTTTGATATCAAATCAATGGATGATACATTATTTGCAGACATTAAAAACAAACACAATACAATGAATAGCAGCTCTGGGGAGAGTTTATTTCAAAAATTAGCAAAATATGCCGACACTTATAAAACAGCAAAGTGTTATTGGGTTCAGATATTAGCGAAAAGTAGTTTTATAGAAAATTGGAAAGGAGATATCAATGGAAAAGAGTATAGTCATAGTCGAGTCTATAAAATTTCAGGAGATCAATTTTATAAATTACTTTCAGGAGAAGGTGATGCATTATTTCAATTGTATAAAATACTACCCCTAGCCATTGACGATTTTCTTCATCAGAATAAAAAATCCAGAGTAAATAATAACTCTGCACTTGAAGAAATCTCCAAAGCTGCTAAATTAGGAAATAGAAATATTTTAAACGAAATAACCTTTGAGAATTATAGTTATTATTTAGGATTTTCCAAACTCAAATAGTACTTATTTAAGAACTGGATAATTGAATATCCCACTTCTTCCCCTAGATTACACGGAACAGCATTTCCGATTTGTTTATATTGTTGAGAAATTGATCCTGCAAAAATCCAATCATCAGGAAAGGTTTGAATTCGAGCATATTCTCTAACTGTAAAAGGTCGAGTTTCGTCTGGATGACATCTTTCTGTCTGTTTTTGTGCAGGACTACAAGTCAGTGTCAAACTCGGTTCGTCCCAGCCAATACGTCGTGCAATTCCAGTTTTTCCACCTCCTAAATAAAAACTTTTTCCCATGTATTCTTTTTGAATATCGATAGGCAAACTTCTCCAATATCCTTTAGGTGGAACTAGTTTCAGTACTTCTTTTTTATGTTCAGGATATGAAGATCCCACAGATTCAGGTACATCACAATCAAATAAATCACCTTTCTTTAAAGCATCAACAAGATTGT
>CAZOHX010000665.1:0-2051 GCA_964579315.1 uncultured Saprospiraceae bacterium | reverse complement strand
CCAAGACCAAATTTAAAATCCCCTATTACATTGACTCCTGAAACTAATTTTGTAAAATCAGAGTGATTTTCAACCAACACGAGATATGCACCTGCCTCCAAAATCGTATTGTCAGGAATTGTAAATGAGCTACTATCTTTATCATCTTTAACCTCCCATCCCGAGAGATCTATTGCATTCTTATCGTTATTATATAGTTCAATCCAATCTCCTGTGTCAAAATCTTTTGCGGATTTATAATTTATTTCAGTAATCACGATCTTTGGCACAGTACGGACCTCTATCTTTCCAAATACAGCATGAATATCATATTCCCTGCTTATTTCCAGACTCCTGATGGCATCTTTATTGCCATCACTCCAATGCAGAAATCTATAACCTTTATCAGGAATCGCTTTTAGTGTTATTTTAGTATGACTGAAATAATCCCCATTATACACTTCAGACAAGGGAATATCATCTACGGATACGACACCACCGTCACTGAGTCCGATATGAAGTCGATTATTCCCTGACAAGGAAAATCTCTCTTTTAATTGACTTCGCACAATATCGTTTCTTAAAGAGGCATAATCATATAAGCTCTGTACACTCTCTTCCCAATTTGAAACACTGATCCAATCTTTATATTGTCTCCAAAGTTGATAATGTCTTCCCATTTCCGGTGCAAGCCTATTATGTAACACATGTATCATCGTTTCAATTCGATGAGGCGAAAAAGTATAATTCAGATGCGTATTAAACCGCGAAACAAATTTATTTTTAAAATCAGAATTTGTTAGTAATTTTCTGAATATCAATGTGGTTTGCCTGTCTGTACGCAGAGCGGTATTAAAATTATCATCCCCTACATGATCTTCATCCATCAGGCCAAAGCCAAAATCTGTATCGTATAGTATCCATCTCCATTTACCGAAATTTTTCTTCTCATGCCAATATTTTATATTTTTTCCTGGCCAGTCAGTATTACCAACAAAAATCTCCAGTATCATATAGTTAATCAATTCATTAATATCAACATGCTTTTTCACATAATCATAAGAGGTACTTTCGTCTAAAGCATGTGTCCTGACATATGCAAGCAGCTTTTTATAATCATTGCTATCACCTTCGATGACATGCATTTCTTCTTCTGCCAAAATATCTACATTTTTAGGATCAATATCATGGTTATTGGCTAAATAATCTTCATTGGGTTTTTCACGTAAATTTAAAACACCCCAATACTTTCCATTGATGAAGACCACAGTCGGCTGGTATGAAAGGTAATCGATATCCATCGTATCTTTTACTAACGAATGAAACAGTCCATCACGCATAAAACTGTATTCCCAATCATTTCCAGAATTTCTTAAAATAAAACTTTTCACTTTTTTAATATCCGGCTTATCGGGAAACAACCGATATTTAATCGATTTCGCTCCAAAATTATCTTTTGCAAATACAGCAAGAGACTTTTGTGGTTTTTGCCGGCTGTAATTACCATAAATCCTTATGCCTACATTTTCCGAGAACTGCGATTGCCCATCTTTTATATATTCGACTGCAGCGGCACGCATCCAATCCTGTTCATAATTAGGGCTATGATGATCTTCTGGATACTTATTTCCATATCTATCCCTGCCGATCGTATAAATTCCAATTTTATCATCCCACAAATAGTTGCTGTTAATTGCAATAGAGACAACCGGTAATGTTATATCTTCATTTATTAAATATGTTTTGTTTACAATTTTACTAAGAAATTTACCCTCTTCAAGCGCTCTTGCTCTGATAACGGTTGTATGATTCAACTCTATAGGAGCGGTGTATAGTTTGGATTGTTCTGTAGGTATAGAACCATCCAATGTATAAAAGATTTTTGCATCTTTACTTTGCGTCAATTCTATTGTTTGCTTTCCATCGTAAAAACCGCTCTTTTTTGAAAATTTCGGTTTTGCGGAGAGCTTTAATTTTTCATGACCGACTGTATTGGATTTACCCGGTGTTGGATCCATATAGAAATCCTGATCATCTATCTTGGTATAAGATATATCACTCTCCTGCTCAGG
>CAZOHX010000664.1:0-2058 GCA_964579315.1 uncultured Saprospiraceae bacterium | reverse complement strand
CATCATAAAGTAGATTAGCTTTTTCAATATTTCTTTTATTCATAGCAGCTACTCCCCCATTTGCTTTAATCCATTGTAATGTTAACATTGAAACATAAATTGGAAATACAGGTGGTGTATTAAATGCTGAATTTTTACCAATATGTGTTTCGTACTTCAACATGGTAGGAATGGTTCGTTTTATTTTCCCTAAAATATCTTTTTTGACAATCACTAGTGTCGTTCCTGCTGGACCCATGTTTTTTTGAGCACCTGCATACACGACATCGTATTTGTTTATGTCGATGGGGCGGCTGAAAATATCCGAAGACATATCACAAATTAATGGGATATTTGTTTTAGGTATTTCATGGAATTGTGTTCCGAAAATAGTATTATTACTTGTAAAGTGTAGATATTTTGCATCAGATGGAATATGGTATCCTTTTGGAATGTAAGAAAAATTCTTATCCTTAGACGATGCAATAATATTGATGTTACCATATAATTTTGCTTCTTTTATCGCTTTCGTGGACCACGTACCTGTATCAAGATATAGCCCTGTTTCGTCATCTCCCAAGAGATTGAGTGCTGTCATGAAAAATTGAGTACTTGCTCCCCCTGTTAAAAAAAGAACCGCATAATCATCATTGATGTTTAATAATTCTTTAACTAAAGCAACTGCATCATTTAGAACTTTGGTAAACCCTGGACTTCGATGAGATATTTCTAAAATGGAAAGTCCGTCACCATTAAAATTTAAAATCGCTTCCGCAGAAGCTTCAATGACGGTTCTTGGCAAAATAGCTGGTCCTGCACTAAAATTATGTTTTTTCATGTTGTAATTGGATATTTATGAAAATAATGAAATAAAGATTTATTTTTAAACCAAATTTGTACCAAAAGTACGCTTTGTACCTAATAATCTATCGTTTTTTAGGTAATTTTTTATAATTTTTGGAATAATAACAATTATTTATATATTTTTTCATAATTTTATGGTTCATACTATATTAGAACTTTATTTTTGAGAAAAAATTAATAAAACAAACATGGGAAAAATCATTTCTTTATTAAACCACAAGGGTGGTGTTGGTAAGACAACTAGTACAATTAATATTGGTGCAGGATTAGTGGAATTGGGAAAAAGAGTATTATTGATTGACTTAGATCCTCAAGCGAATCTTACCCTTTCTTTAGGTATCTCAAGGCAAAAGTTTTCAATTTATGAAGCATTAAGAGGGGAGTCTGAATTAGTCCCTTATACTGTTAGAGAAAATTTTGATGTGGTAACGTCTAATCTCGATTTGTCTGGTGCTGAAATGGAATTGATTAATGAAGCAGGACGTGAGTATATTTTAAGAGAACTTTTTGAAGCCGTAATCGATGATTATGACTTTATAATTATTGATTGTCCACCGTCATTAGGATTGTTGACTTTAAATGCTTTGACTAGTAGCCATATGGTATTTATTCCTTTACAGGCTGAGTTTTTGGCATTGCAAGGTTTGACAAAAATTAAGCAAGTTATAGATAAAGTTCGATTTAGATTAAATAAAAAATTACATATTGGAGGAGTAATCGCAACGATGTATGATCATCGAAAAATCTTGAATAGAGATGTTGTCGAAACTATTAAAAAATATTTTGGCGATAAAGTTTTTAAGACTTTGATTCGTGATAATGTCGCTTTAGCGGAAGCTCCCGCACAAAGAAAAGATATATTTTCTTATAGTAAGAAAAGTAAAGGTGCTCAAGATTATAAGAATTTATGCTTAGAAATACTGGATAGATGTGAAGCATATGATAAAATGAGAAAGCAATTACAGAAGACCAATTGATAAAACGATTTTCTAATAATTAGAAATAAAAACTGTGGGGAAGAAAAAATTTACATCGGGATTAGATTCACTTTTTGGTGAAGAAAATGAGCAAAACACACTGGATCATGGTAGTGTTTTGCTTAAAAAAACTCGTGAGAAAAAAAATGTTCAGCGTCCGACTAAGGTAGTTGTTCGAAAAAGATCCAATAAGAATTTTACTTCAGATCTTGATTCTTTGTTTAATGAAAGTGTCATG
>CAZOHX010000663.1:0-2063 GCA_964579315.1 uncultured Saprospiraceae bacterium | reverse complement strand
TTAATCCGTTGGTTGGATTGGGGGATATTTTTAATTTTAGGGGGTTGGTGGTTTTGTCTAACCCTACTGAGAATCCTAGATTTTCGAACCATGCTAATTTGTCTCCTAGTGAATAAATAAGGTCTAAATCATTGTCATGGTCTAAATCTGCAAATTTTAACTCATCGATATATGTATCTATTGTTGCAATTTCTTTTAATCCTATAAATATATTGTTTTTATTTTCTAGCCAATATATTTTATGAGTATAGCGGTTGTCTAATAAGATTAAATCATCGTCTTTATCCAAGTCGATATCTACAGGATAAAACAGAAATTTGCTAGATAATATAGTTGGTTTTTTAACGAACGAACCATTTCCTATATTTTCTTCCCAGTATATATTATTGTTTAAGTCACGCACAACTAAGTCCAAATCACCGTCATTATCTATGTCTGATATTTTTAAATCTTTCATTTCTGTAATTAACGTACTTTGATTAAATGTCCCAGTATTGTTTACGTTTTCAAGTAAAAGGGTATGATGCTCTTGGACTAAGATTATATCCAAATCCATATCGTTATCAATATCTATGGCATGAATAACCGCAGAACCATCAATGCTATTCGATGGAAATGTTTTTTGGAAATGACCATTACCATCATTCTTATAAATCACTAAAGAATCTAACACTTGTGAAGCGATAAAGTCGATATCTCCATCCCCATCAAAATCTCCATAGTCACAAGTAGCGATTTGGTAAATGGGATTTGGTAAATTAATAGTATTAAGATTTGTAAATAATCCTTTCCCATTTTTGTTTTCTAGCCAGCCAAGGGGAGAGTAACAAAATACATCATTATCCCCATCATTATCTATATCTGCAACAACGGTTCCAGTAGCAACAGAAATGGTGTTAGAGATTATAATTTGCGGACTATATTGACCTTTTCCATTTATATTTTCATACCAAGCTACTTTACTATCATTTCTCGAAGTAGTTAGTAAGTCTAAGTCATTATCTCCATCAATATCTGTGATTAGAAAAGATTTGAGACCGTTTACTTGGTCTTTTGAAAAAGGAACTTTTGTATCAAATTTCCCATTTCCAAGATTTTTGATCCAATAAATGACGTGGTTGTTGGGAAGGGCTAATATTATATCAATATTTCCATCTTTGTTTAGATCTCCTGTGGTCACTATTTTTTTCTTTTCAAAGATGGAATTATAACCAGCAATTTCATGTTCTGTTGTAAAATTTCCATTGATATTTTCATACCATCCTTGCTTACCTAGAATATCTTTATCCCCATCATTATCTAAGTCTAAAACTTGAATAAATGCAGAAGTAAATCTTTTTGAATTGATTAAGGATGGTGGCAAAAGTCCATTGGATGATTGTTTTTGGATATAGCATCCCGTGGCTGTATTGACAATGATGTCAATGTCTCCATCATTGTCAATGTCTTGACCTGTGATTTTTGTTGGTGATTCCTGTTTTGAAACCAATGGTTGAAGCATAAATTGGGTATTGTTTATATTTTTATACCATTCAATATTCCCATTATTGGAAGTAGTGAAAATATCAAATTTATTATTTTTGTTATAATCTTGAATATCAAAGTTAGTTAAAGTTGAGTTTGAATGAATAAGATTTGTTTTATTAAATAATCCTTTATTATTTATGTTTTCACATAAAACTATGTCATGCTTACCTGTTTTAATAAATATAACATCCAAGTCTCCATCATTATCGAAATCAATAATTTTTGGGGTTATTAAACTTACGGAATCTGAGATATTGATTGGACTTTCAAAGGTGTTGTTTCCTTGGTTTCGTGCCCAAACAAGAGTATTGTTCGTAAGAGTAGGGTTTGAGATAGTTATAATATCGGAATTACCATCATTGTCTAAATCTGATAATTTAATAAAATTTTGATTTTCATAAATTTCATCTGTCAATACTTCTTTATGATCATACATTGCATTGTCTTGTGTATTTTTAAACCAAAAAATATTTTGAATTGTTGCTCCAATGACATCTAAACCACCATTATCATCGACATCTCCTACGCAAATGGAT
>CAZOHX010000662.1:0-2063 GCA_964579315.1 uncultured Saprospiraceae bacterium | reverse complement strand
GTTGCTGGTCCTTTTGCACAATTTTTTCCACGACTTCCTGGATGATAAGGATTTCCTTCTAGCTTACGGATTTGCATCGTTGCTTTATCCACAAATGCTGTTAATCCACAAGCACTTTCACAATTGAAACATGTCGTAGGTACAATTGTATAGTGCTTCTTTTCTTTCAATGGCCATGACTTGGCTTCATATTCTACCCAATCATTCCATTCAGATGGTGGTGGAAATCTTGTCAAATTTCCTTCTGGAACTAATCGTTCCGTTGATTCTCCCCAATCATCATGCAATGCAGGAATAATTTTCAGCTTTTCAGCTATTTTTTCTATTAGAGATGCTTTTTTCTGTCCCATTATATAAAAATTAAATTGTCTTTTAAAAATTAGTTGTCGTCCAATTAGTTAGTGATAACTGATTAACTATTAGGCAAACGTTGTGGTGCTTCAATCCAGATTTTATTGGTCCAATAAATTCCAATAATTACAATCACTCCAATTATTGCTAAAATCATTGCACTTGTTGGCAAAACATTCATCAATATCAATGGAAGAATATTTCCAAAAAACATCACGCCACCCCAAAATAAGCTTTTGTAACGTCCACCTGTAATCATGTGTACGGTACGCTTCGCATCTTCGGTTGGATGAGTAATCGTTATTTCCATCAAAATGGTAGCAAGATTAACCAATATTCCACCTGTTAATACCATTTTCAAAAATGGCATCCAATTGGCTCCACCTTCTGAAATCAATGTCAAAATACCGAAAGCCGCCGCTCCTGCCATCAAACTATGGATAAACATGTGAATAATTAACGTTGGACTTTGCCAAAAATCATGTCCTTTTGCTTGAGCAAATAAGAATGCAGTATAAATGGCTACTAAAACGGCAAGTGCCGCTGTGATATACATTAATGGGTTTATTAAGGCTGTCCACTCAAACCAAGTAGCGGCTCCAATTGCGGTGAGTAATCCACCAAATGCTGTGATAGCATACCCCCCTTTGGTCAACCATGATTTCCATTGTGGTCTAAGTAGTACATTTAAAAAACGAGTAGGTTGATCTAAATCCATCACCAATAACAGACCTGTTAATGATAAGAAAACTAATCCTAATCCTAAACTCCACCATGTAGTAGCGGTATCTACTTCTGCAAATCCAAAAGCAAATGCTATAAATGGCACTAAAAATCCACCTGCTGAAATTGCTTTGGTCAATACATATCCAAATACTTCCCATCCCCAAAGGATTCCTTTTTGTGGAGCATCGTAAGTTCTTCTGGCTTTTCCTTTGATGATATCTACTAAAGAAGTTGTAGATCCATCTGTAGTATCAGCTCGTTTCAATAAAGAGATTACATCAGGATTTGAGAAAGCCAATTTCTCTGCTTCCTTAGCATAATGACCAACTCCTAGCGTTTGTGCACTCCAAAGATTGTCATCATTGGTAGCAGTCGCACTTGGTTCAAGTGATGCTTGATCTCCATTGATATAAAATAAATTTGGCGATGTCCCTTTTTCTGCCTTTCTTACTGTAACTGTTTGTCTTGAAAGCAATTTAGAAATATTGGTTTCAGGATTGTCCATATCTCCCGAAACGATTGCTCCAACTGGACAAACATTTACACAAGCAGGTTCTAATCCAACATCCACTCTGTGTGCACAGTAATTACATTTTGCCGCAGTGTGTGTTTCTGGATCAATATAAATGGCATTGTATGGACAGGCTTGTGTACAAGATTTACATCCAATACATCTTCTGTTATCAAAATCCACAATGCCATCTGGTCTTGTGTATAATGCCTCCACTGGGCAAATTTCTACACATGGTGCGTCAGTACAATGGTTACATCTCATTACCGAAAATACACGTCTAGAATCGGGAAAGACCCCTTTTTCAATGTATTTTACCCAGGTTCTATTGACTCCGACAGGAACTTGGTGCTCCGACTTACATGCAGTGGTACAAGCATGACATCCGATACATTTCCTGTTGTCAATGATAAATCCAAACTTCATATATTTATCGTTTATTATTGGTTTTAAAAAATATTCGTTTTATTTTCTC
>CAZOHX010000661.1:0-2065 GCA_964579315.1 uncultured Saprospiraceae bacterium | reverse complement strand
ACAGTAATAGCCTAGCTATTGCGAGTATTTTTATGGAAGAGTTGGGCAAAATATATCAAAAAGATATATGGAAATACATGTGTCCATCTACTTGTATGATGAATTTTATAATCTTTAAGAAGTTAGTTATTTTAAATGCAATTCTTTAATCATTTGGTCAACTCTTTTCTTTAGTTGTTCGATACTTTCACTATCTTGATTATCACCTAGACTAACATGCTCATCCCTTTCGATTTTATTGACGGAGAAATAATTGGAATCAAAATTTCCATTTTTATCAAAAAGTGTGATTTTATTGATAATTTGTCCCACTTTATCAACCGTTTTGACAATTATTTTTGGAAAACTAGATTTATTGATTTTTCGAGTACTGTTATCTTTTTTACTTTGAAATAACCAAGAATTTTGGGTTTCATATATTTTATCTACGAAAAAATTGCTAGTTGTGTCTGCTATTTTCCCAAGAGATTTAAAGGGAATATCACGTTTAAAATAAGTGTTGTCTTTTTTCCTTTTTTGAATCATATAAGCAGTATATTGATTGGTATTGGATTTCATAATATCAAATTTTTGATCTCCAAGGGCAATATTCATGGCATTTCTTCCTTTTTTATTTTTTTTAATTGTAATGATGGGGCTATTTTCATTTTGAACAACCATAATATCTTCACCATTCATAATTATCGTATCTTTACCGACCAATAAAATTTGAATGGAATCTTTTTCTTCATTCCAATAGTGATCTACTTTGGTCTTGAATTTTGGATATGCTTTTTTGGGTATTTGCTCTCCATTTATTTTTAAAAAGACAATTTCTCCGTTTTCTATATCTACATTTAAGTTTTTATTATTGTTCTTGATTTGTAAGCTATTATTACCTAGCGGAAAACTATCAATGGTTACGTGTAATGAGTTTGTTTTATCATTTTTTATACTTATTATCGAAGTGTCATTTTTCAAAAAAGAATCAATAGGTGTTTCATGATAGGTTTTGAACGACATTGTAAAGATAGAAATGAGTAATGTTACACTTAGTACAATCTTTTCTAATAGATTATTTTTAGATTCAGTGGGATTGAGTATTCGTTGAACTCTTGAAAGCAAATGTCCTTTTTTGCCTGACATACCCATTGCTAATTGCGGGGATTGGGCATAGGTCTGTACATGGAGCAATGCCTTGGCATAGTCTAGTCGATTTTCGGTAATTGCAAGGGCAATATCATCACAACAACGCTCTCTGTCTTGTCGAATTTGTTGAGAAATCCACCACAAAGCAGGGTGATAATAATAAATAATTTCGGTTAGAGATTGCAGTAAATTAAGTAAAATATCATTGCGATAAATATGAGCCAATTCGTGAGCAAGAATGGCATCTATCTCAGCAATTGTCAATTGATTTATTAAGCCCATTGGGAACAAAACAATAGGCTTGATCCAACCAGTTACAAGGGGGATATCCACCAAAGCAGATTCATAAATGGCAACGTGTTTTGAAATGGATAATTGATTGGCAATTTGATGTAACTTTTCTGAAATATCTGTTCTAATGGGTGTCAAACATTTATTCCTAAGTTGATAAATATGGGTATATCCTATGAATAATTTTAAGCTGAAAAATATTGCTCCCAACAGCCAAATCAGTACAATAATATCCAAATTTTGACTAAAAAAGTGAGATAAATGAGATATTAGACTTGGATTTTTTTCAAAATGAGACGAAATTACATTACCATTCGTTTTTGGAATGATATCTATGATTTTTTCAACAGTATAATATTTTCCAAAAGTAGTAAGGCTGGCAATAATTTGAAAAAGTAATGCCATGTTTCCAAGAAAATAACGTTTTTTCACCACATTATGTGTAAGCATGGAAAAACTAATCCATAATATTAAAGCGATTACAGTCCCTTGCCAAAGTGAATGAACAAGCGTCCAACCCAATGCTTCCATCCATTGATTATTAATTATCATGATTTGGAATTTTTTTCTTTTGTTTCAATTAATGCTTTTATGGCTTCCAATTCTTCTTGTGAAGTCTCATGGTCACCTAAAGCTTGCATCACCA
>CAZOHX010000660.1:0-2072 GCA_964579315.1 uncultured Saprospiraceae bacterium | reverse complement strand
TGTACTTAGAAAGTTAAGTGCTAAATTGTCGCAACTAAGCATAGCCAAACCGTTAGGCACAATTTCAAAAATCATTTAAATAAGTTAAAATTTGTTAAATATTTTTATTTATTTGATATATCAATTATATTTGCATCAAATAAAATTATGATAGAGAAACCACAACATACCATATTCTATGAAATTGAAAAAACAATCAAAACATATAGAAAATTTGCGTTAAAAAACATTCAAGAAAAATTTAGAGATTTAACCATAGATCAAGCACTTTTGATTCAATTTTTACACAACAACCCTACGCTTTCTCAAACAGAGATTGCAGCATTAATTTTTAAAGACAATGCTTCTGTTACTCGAATGATTGAACTAATGGTAAAGAAAAAATACTTAAAACGGTCAATTGATAACAAGGATAGAAGAAAATTTAAAATTGAATTAACTAAAAAAACAACATTACAAATGAATGAATTAAATAATATCATTTTAAATAATAGAGAAATAGCACTAAATAACATTGACAAAAATAACCTTGAAAATTTAAAAGAAACTTTAAAAATGATAATTAATAATTGTAAATAATATGAAAAAAATAATTATTGCCCTCACTGCATTTATAAGTATAACATTAATAAGTTGCTCATCAAATGCGCAAGATGAAAAAATTACTAATATTGAATCTTACCTAAATAAATTAGAGCAAAACGACTTTTCAGGTTCGGTTTTAGTAGAATATAAAGGAGAAAAAATACTGTCAAAAGGCTATGGAAATAGCGACAAAGCAAATAGCATTGAAAATACGCCCAATACTATTTTTGACATTGGCTCTGTAACCAAACAATTTACAGCCGCAGCCATATTGAAATTAGAAATGTTGGGTAAATTAAGGGTAGAAGATAAAATAGCAAAATATTTTCCTAGTATTCCTAAAGATAAAACGGACATTACAATTCATCATCTTTTAACGCATTCATCAGGACTCGTTGACGGTGTGGGAGATGATTATGAAAGCATATCAGAAAAAGTATTTTTAGAAAGGGTTTTCTCCGCACCTCTTTTATCTAAGATAGGAAAGGAGTATCATTATTCCAATGTGGGATATAGTTTATTGGCAATAATTATCGAAAAAGTTTCAGGTATTTCTTATGAAACATTTTTAAACGAAAATTTATTTAAACCTGCCAAAATGATGCAAACAGGTTATACCGTTCCAAAGTGGGCAAAAAACACCATTGCTGTAGGTTATAATAATGGAAATATTTGGGGCAAACCAAACGATAAAAATTGGGATAAAAACAAACCATTCCTGAATTTGAAAGGAAATGGTGGCATTCTATCGTCCACAGAAGATATGTACAAATGGCATCAGGCTTTATTGGATAATCATATTTTAGATGAAAAAGCAAAAGAAAAATACTACAAACCTTACATCCGAGAAGGGAAAGATGCAAATTCATTTTATGCGTATGGATGGGCAATTTTGCCTACACCAAGAAAAACAAATCTCATTACGCATAATGGAGGCAACGGAATATTTTTCTGTGATTTTTGGAGGTATTTGGATGAGCAAATAACCATTATTGTGATGACTAACCAATCTACCAGATACAGTGAAATTATTGCTTCACAAATTGCGGGAATTATTTTAAAAGAAAACTACACTCCAATTATGCCAAATGACATAAAAGAAAATTCAATATCTAACGATATAATTGAGGATTTTTCAAGTCAAATATTCTCTACAATACGTGATGGAGATAAGAATGATTGGGCTGAACTAATAAAAGAACAAGGAACAAATGACTTCATTAATATGGCACCACTTGAAACACACCTATCGTTTTTTAAAAAATTTAATAAAAGATTACAGGGAGGTAAAGTTCTCTCCATAAAACAAGAAGATGACGAAACTCTTGTCAAAATAAAGACGAAAAAAGAAACTTTTAATATGGTTCTAAATGTCGAACCAGACAAAGATGGAAATGTGAAGTTAGGAGGTATAATGTTGGATTAAAAGTGCCTAATAACTAAGTCTGCACGCGGTGCGCAGCACCTAGCGTGCAGATAATGTTGCA
>CAZOHX010000659.1:693-2073 GCA_964579315.1 uncultured Saprospiraceae bacterium | reverse complement strand
TAAATGGTGAAACAGCGATTGATGCCCAAAAAGTTACCAAAATTGGTAATGATCAATCTCTACCGACAACCATTTCTTTAAATAAAGACTTTCCAAAATCTGATGAAAACGAGTTGGAAAAAGTTGAAGGTATGCTAGTTCATATCGAAAATGGAACGACCAATCAGCCACTTGATAAAGATGGTTTTGGAAGCATGAATGCATCAGGAATTCGTTCATTTCGTGAGCCAGGCAACACTTTTAGTTTGGGAAATAATATTCCAATTTGGGATGGTAATCATGAGAATTTCATTTTGAGTTTGAATAATTTAAATACCAATTTTAAAACAGATTTACCCGCAGGCACACATTTTATTGCAGATGGTGTCATTTCTAATTACAACGGTGATTTTTACTTCCTACCAACGAATTTTGAAATAAAAGAAAGCCCAACTTGGAAAAAAGTACCTGCAAAAACAGAGAATGAATTCACCATAGGAAGCATCAATTGTCTATTGCTTTTTGATGATAAACCAAAATTAGATTTAAGAATTACAAAACTGGCAAGATACATTGTTCAAGTGCAAGATAGCCCAGATATCCTAGCGGTTCAAGAAGTAGGTACTATTAATGTATTAAATAAACTTATCAAAGCAATCCATCAATTCGATCAAAAGGTAAATTATACAGCTTATCTTCCAGGAGATAATGATATTTTTAATACTGCTTTTTTAGTAAAAAATCGAATATCAAATGTATCCGTAAGACAATTGGCAAAAAACGAGCAAGTGAGTTTTGGGGGTAGATTACACTATCGACCGCCCTTATTATTGGAAGGAAAAATACTTTCAGATCCAATAAAAGACATTTCCGTATTAAATTTACATTTAAAATCATTTTTAGGACTTACAAGTTCAACCGAAACCCCAATACGTCGACAAGAACAAGCATTATCTATTGCTAAAATCATTAAATCATTGCAATTACAGGATAAAAATATCGTTGTCGTAGGAGATTTCAATGCCTATCCATTTACCGATGGCTATACGGATCCTGTAAATCAAATAGCAGGAACACCTTCTCTAGGAGCTAAATACCCTATTGAAAATATTGGTATTGATCCGCCGCTCATAGACCAATATATCAAAGCTCCTTTAGCAGAACAGTATTCCTATATTTATCAAGGAACAAGTCAAATTATAGACCATTGTCTGACGGGTGCATTAAAAGATTACGAAGTTTCTCGATTTGCATTTGCCCATGGAAATACAGATTATTCAGATGATTTACTTTATAAAAATGTACCTTATCATGCATCTGATCATGACGGGTTTGTAGTGTATTTAGACATGAAAAGTCCAGTAGGAGAATATCTTACTACTACGGATTCAGTGGATTTTC
>CAZOHX010000659.1:0-683 GCA_964579315.1 uncultured Saprospiraceae bacterium | reverse complement strand
CCTTATTAAAAAATGCAACCTTTCATTTATATTCCCAACAAGGGCAAGCTATTTTAGAGAGAAAAATTTCTGCTGGCGATTCTGAATTTATTTTTAATGAAATGGACTTTTTACCAACAGGATTTTATTTTTTCACTATTGTCAATCAAGATGATTTTGTAGGTGGAAAAATGCACTTTTTCAATCATTAAAATATGGCGAATATTCTTTCCAATCATGAGTTGAGTCGTTATAATCGACATATTTTAATGCCATCCATTGGAATTAAAGGGCAAGAAAAATTGAAACAAGCTAAAGTTTTGATGATTGGTGCAGGTGGATTGGGTTGTCCTATTCTTCAATATTTAACCGCTGCGGGAGTGGGTCATTTGGGCATAGTTGATTTTGACACGGTTGATTTGAGCAATCTTCAAAGACAGATTTTATTCACAACAGAAGATATTGGACTAAATAAGGCTGAAACGGCAAAAAAAAGATTGACTGCTCTCAATCCAAATATTAATTTTGAAGTTTTTAAGACAAAACTTACATCCAAAAACATATTTTCAATCATTGAGAATTATGATATCATTGTAGATGGAACTGATAATTTCCCTACAAGATACCTTATAAATGATGCCTGCGTTTTAAAAAATAAAATCAATATTTTTGGATCCATTTTTCAATTTGAAGGACAAGTTTCC
>CAZOHX010000658.1:0-2077 GCA_964579315.1 uncultured Saprospiraceae bacterium | reverse complement strand
AAAACAAAAGACTTCACTTGTAGATATGAAAACTTTTGTTCCTGAAAATTACAATGACCATTATGTTGTAACAGATTTTAAATTTGATTACACCAAAAGCAGATTTTTCATTCTCGATGAGAATACTGGTTCACTAACTATACAAAAATATAAATATGTTAAAGGAAAAGACAATTATGAGATTAAATATAATACAGTGTCAGAAACAAAAAAACTTATTCTTTTCAAAAATAAAGTTAAAATAGGAGGTTTTATACTGCGTAATATATATGAATTCAGTAAATTTGGGAAAAAATGTGTATTGACAAAACATTACGATAAAGTAGAACTAGGTGGTGAAGTATATGATGATGTAATAGAAGTTCAAGTAGATAATATTATAAATTATTTTGCAAAAAATAAAGGTCTGATTTTGTCAAATGAAATCACAAAAACAAATGAAGTAAAAGCTGATTCAGAATCAATTAACCACATTAAAATCACATCAGCAGATTTGAAAACGATTACTTATAAAACGAAAACTCCGTTGAAATCGGATAACTGGGAAAGTATTTTAAATTCAAATACAAATCCACTTTTTAAAGCACCTTACAATCTTTCAGGAAAAGGTGTAAAAGTAGGTGTAGTAGAGGGAGGTTCGGCAAGAGCAACACATGTTGAATTTGGAGAAAGAGTTATCAATGAAACAAACAAAAAATTGAATTACCATACAACACATGTAACTGGTACAATTACAGCGAAAGGAATAAATAAAAAAGCAAGAGGATATGCAAACAATGCAGAAGTGCATGTATATTCATTTCAAAAATATTTTTTCAAAGATGCAATGGAAGAAGCAGCAAAAAATGATATTTATATTACCAATCATTCATACGGACTTAGCGGTGATTATCTTGTAGGTGAATATTCATACAGTGCAATGAGTGCAGATGAACTTGTATATAAAAATCCTTATATTATTGCTGTAAAATCAGCAGGAAATGACAGAGATGAAGGATATGGAGATTATGCAATTATCAAAGATTTTGGAAATGCAAAAAATGTAATTACAGTAGGTGCAATAAACTATGATGATACACTTTGTTATTTTTCTTCTACTGGTCCAACAGAAACAGGTAGAATTAAACCAGATGTAGTATCTAAAGGCGGTAATGTTTTTTCTGTAGATTCTGCTTCAGATACTTCATATGAAACTCTTAGCGGTACTTCAATGGCTGCTCCTGCAGTAACAGGTCTTTTAGCACTTATGCAAGAAGAGTATAAAAAAATAAATAATGAAAGAATGACGGAAGATGTAGCAAAAGGCATTCTGGTAAATACGGCTACAGATTTAGGAAGACCAGGGCCAGATTATGAATTTGGATACGGTAAAGTAAATGGTTTAGAAGCCGTAAAAACTATTGCAACAATGAACACGGAAAAATCTCTTGTAAAAAGAGATACATTGTTAGAAGGTACAGAGAACTCTTATAAACTAGTTCTTGAAGAAGGGAAAAAAGTAAAGATGACACTTTCATGGATCGATAATAGTGGTTGGAAAATATATGGAAAACTTAACAATGATCTGGATATTTGCATTATTGATCAGAATGGTAAAAAATATTATCCTTATACATTGAATCATAAAAACTATGAAGAGAACGCTAAACAAGATAAACCTAATAAAGTAGATAATGTAGAAAAAATTGAAACATATCTGCCAAAAGGTGAATACAAAGTAGTTGTAAGTTGTGCTGAAGATGTAAACAAAGGACAAAACTATTCTATTGTTTCAAATCAACATCTCGGAGAACTGAAAGTTAAAAACTTTTATACACCATTTAAAGGATTTTTTGGTAAAATGTTTGAAAAATACAATGCCTATGAAACGATTAGCAAAAATAACTAAAGATAACTATTAATTTTCTGAACTACCAAATATACTTGAACAATGGTAGTTCATTGAAATCAGTAACCTCTATCTCAATATGAAAAATGAGATAGAGGTTACTTTAATCCTGACCCTACAATACAACTTATCTTCTAATTGTTTTAAAATCGTTTGAAAAAGAGGTAGCGGTGGATATCGATGCGTCGG
>CAZOHX010000657.1:0-2079 GCA_964579315.1 uncultured Saprospiraceae bacterium | reverse complement strand
CATCTACATGATGAAACCAAGTAATATTATCGGCTCCTTCTTGATTGCAAATGTCAATTATCCTACGATATACATCTCTGAATTTCTCCATCCCATCATATAAATCGGGATCACCATACTCGTTTTTGGTTGGCAATGAATTCCATTTTGCATTCCACGGAAACCAACTTCCATTGGCTTCTGTACCAAATTCCACCAAAAGGGGCGCTCCATAGGCTTTGGCATCCTTTGCCCATTGCTTTAAATCTTCATCATAATATCCAAGCAAAAAATTATCCATAGTGTATTTAGGACACCGTGCGTATTCATCAAAATTTTGACGAGCCATCATTCTTACAAAAGGGATTCTACCATAATTTTTTATGGTATTTACTTCATCTTTCGGAAAATGGATTCCATCTTTTTCATCAGTCCAATTATTGGAAAAATAAGCCCAAGCCAATGGTTTGTCCACCAAATTTTCAAAATCTGAAAGTCTTTCTTTTGTTACGATATCTTCTGTTCCACCAAAATCGGGAAACGCAGCCAAATATATTTTGTTATTGGGCGGAATGGCTAGTTTTTTACTTTGTGATGCTTCTTTTGGAACGGGCAGTTCTTTGCATCCGCTCCATAAAAACACTAAAACTAAACATAGTATCATGATATATTTCATTATTTTTCTTTTTGTTAAAACGAATATGGAGGTAGAAACCCTAATATAATTTAGTGAATTTCACTCAAATAATATTTAACAAACACGATATATAAATTAATCCACAACCTATTTTTTTATCAAATCTCACTACGTGCAATAAAAAACCAGATTGTCATTATCTTGAAGGCTAAAAAATTACATTTAAAAATCAAAAAAATAATGATGAGAAAAATTTATTTATTATTAATATCAATTTTACTGCCCATTATTGGATTTTCCCAAGATAAGTTTACAATCAGTGGAAATATAACAGATGTTTCTAATGGAGAAACACTCATTGGAGCAAATATTTTTGTCCAAGGAGAAAATTATGGCACAGTAACCAATGTTTATGGATTTTATTCCATTTCAATTCCCAAGGGAGATTACACCATTCACTACAGCTATATCGGATATGATTTAATCGAAAAATCAGTCCATGTTGACCAAAATATGAAAGTCAATATTGAATTGCGAGAAACCAGTACAGACTTAGGTGTAGTTGAAGTCATCGCCGAAGAAAAAAAGATTGATATCAAAACCCCACAAATGAGTGTCACCAAAATAAAATCGGCTCAAATCAAGAAAATCCCTGCCGTATTTGGTGAAGTTGATATCATTAAAAGTATTCAATTGTTACCTGGCGTTACCAATGGAGGAGAAGGTGCCAGTGGTTTCAATGTAAGGGGTGGGTCTGCTGATCAAAATTTAATTTTGTTTGACGAAGCAACACTATTTACAACTTCACATTTATTTGGATTCTTTTCAGTATTCAATGCAGATGCTATCAATGACATCCAGTTGTATAAAGGAGGAATACCCGCTAAATTTGGAGGAAGAATATCATCCGTACTAGATGTACGACAAAAAGATGGAAACAAAAAAGGCTTTCATGCCAATGGTGGTGTGGGACTGATTTCTAGTCGATTAATGGTAGAAGGTCCAATTATTAAAGATAAATCCACTTTTTTATTAGCAGGTCGAACATCCTACGTCAATCTATTTTTAAAAAATATCAAAAAGACGAAAGACCAACGACTCGGTTTCTATGATTTGAATACCAAATTTTCTTATAAATTTTCTGATAGAGATAAGATTTTTCTATCAGGATATTTCGGAAATGATTTATTAAGATTCGGGAAACTATTTTCTATGAATTGGGGTAACGCATCGGGAAATCTTCGCTGGAATCATCTTTTTTCAGATAAATTATTCTCTAACCTATCACTGATTTACAGTCAATATAATTTTGGACTAAATGTAAATATTGAAAAATTTGATTGGATTTCTCATATCAAAAATAAAAATATCAAATACGATTTCAACTACTTTGCCAATGAAAAATTCAAATTTAATTTTGGGATAAATTTAATAGACTACAATTTCAATCCTGGAGAAATCAC
>CAZOHX010000656.1:0-2087 GCA_964579315.1 uncultured Saprospiraceae bacterium | reverse complement strand
AAATTCAAGATCTTCATCATATCTATATGCCATTTTTCCTCCTTTCTAACGGCGTTGCCGCTAAGCCGCCGCCTTGAACAGCAGACTAACTCTTAACGACAAATTTTTGTTTATTAAAAATATTTTTTTACTCAACAACTTTTAAGCTACAAACTTTAACGAACAACATAAACCAAAATTTTTCGGGAAAACCCACGCCGTTTTAGCGGTCGGCTTGAGCGGCTGGTTAGCTGTTTATTACATTTTTCTTTTTATTCAAATAAATGGTTCTATACTTTGAGTATTTTATTGCATCATAGGTTGAATTAAATGTTGCAAATAATCCATAGAAAAAGAGGAAACAAAATATTGTAATAAAATAAAATTGTTGATTTAGGTGATTTTGAGTAATCCAATGTGAGGTAATTACAGTAAGAATTATAGAATAAACTAATGCAATAAACAATACTGTTAGCGAAAATTTAAATGTTTCAATGATTGCAGTGTAATCACCTTTTTCCTCTAAGAAACGAACAAAATCATCGTCAGATGATGAGATAATAATTGCTAGAGCAGCGAAAAAAACAGAGAATATTATTGAAAGCACGGAAATTCCAATCTCATATAGTGTGATTGTAAATTGATTTGCTACCCAATAAGGAAGAAATAACCAAGCCGCAATTGCTAGCAAAATGGAAAAAATAAAATCCCAAGAAATAATTACATTTTTAATCTTCATTTATAAAACGCCTAAAAATAGTTTGTATTTTTTCTAGCAAACTATTAAGAACTGTAGCAGGAGGATTATCATCACCAGGAGCTTGAGTTGAAATAGGATTGTCTTTTGTGCTTATTGTTTTAGTTTCTCCGTCAATTATACCAGTAATGTCTGCTTTGCCATATCCGTCGTCTGCCATTGTTATTTTACTGTTAATATCTTCGTCATCAATTATGTTTAAATTACCCAATAATGGATCAGCATCATAGTGTTCATAAAAATTAGAAGCCCCAAGATTTTTTAAGCGTTCATCGGTTCTGCGCCAGACATCACGATTTGAAGGATTTGAAGGATGTAAATAAATATGTAATCGTTGTATTTTCTCAAAAGTACGAATGACTTCAAATATTTTATACTCTTCTTCAATCGATTGAATTTCTGCATTGACAAACATATTTTCTAAAGTGTGTTCAAATAATTTGCAAAATCTTTCAATAAAAAGCTGCTTAGAAATTGTATTCCCTATTGGATGATAAGATATTACACCAGATTTGATGTGCAAGAAGAAACGTGATTTTGCAACTACAAAATTATCGATTTCTTGTTCCTCTAAGTTGTGAGTATTTGGATTTGCTACTTCTTCAGAGAATTCTGGCTTATATTTTACTAAATAACCGTGTAAAAAATTACCTAGTTCAGATTCTAATTCAGTAATGTTAAAAAAGCCCCAATTAAAGCCACGGTAATCTAAAACCTTATTAGACTTTAATGCTTTCAGAAGGAATTCCTTTTTATCATCAAATACGGCAATCAGATTAAGTCTACCGAAATAATATTTTACTAGTCTATTTGCCACTGGAAATCTCAATTATTCAAAACAGCTAACGTTTTGCATAACTTGCCGCAGGCTCAAACGCACAGAACTTCAATATCTGCTATTACTTGCGACAACGCTCAAAATGTCAAAATCACGTCAGCGCCCTGCGGTCAAGTTAATGCAATTGTTATGTGTTTTTATTACAGTTATCAAAATTTACATTTTAACGGTTTGGCTATGCGGAGTGCGGGTTTTAGAAATACTACACCTTCAGTTTACAATCAATCTTATTTTAATGCTATAATGTTAATATTTAGCACTTTACCCGCATTACGTATAGCCTTTGTTAGCGGTTCGGCATTTCTTCTTTTAACCTTTCTTTTTCAATTAATAAGTGTTTGTCCCAATAACTTTTAGGAACTGTTGGACTTTCTATGCTTAATTCATCCCATCTTATTCTAAAAGAATTAGCCCAATTTTCAAATTCATTTACATTTGAAAAAGGCAAAGCAATTTTTTGTTCTATTTCTTTTAATAAGGCACCAAATCGTGCACCAGCATCTCTGTGTTTTT
>CAZOHX010000655.1:0-2094 GCA_964579315.1 uncultured Saprospiraceae bacterium | reverse complement strand
AGATAAAGGTTTAAAAATAAGAATTCATGTACCTAGTGAAGTTTCACCTAAGTTTTTTGATGGAGATTTTGATAACGGAGTAATGGCTCATGAATACGCCCATGGAATCTCCAATAGGTTGACAGGTGGTCCAGGATTTGCAGGAGGATTAGGAAATAAAGAACAAATGGGAGAAGGATGGAGTGATTTCTTTAGTTTAGTTACAACTACAGAAGTAGGGGATTCTGGGACTGATTCAAGAGGAGTTGGTAACTACTTAAACGGAGAAGGAATTAATGGAAATGGAATTAGAAGGCATCCTTATTCCACAGATATGTCTATTAATCCATTGACATACGCAGATGTAGCTGGAAATACTGAAATCCATGCCTTGGGTGAAGTGTGGACTGCAATGCTTTGGGATTTATATTGGGCATTTGTAGATGAATATGGTTTTAATGCTGATAGAACGGACAAAACTGCTGGAAATAACATGGCCATTCAACTGGTAATGGACGGTATGAAAATGCAACCCACTAGTCCCGGTTTTATAGATGGACGAGATGCAATTCTTCTTGCGGATCAAGTAGATTTTAACAATGAACATAACTGTTTAATTTGGAAAGTATTTGCAAGGCGAGGATTAGGAATTGAAGCAGATCAAGGTCTTAGCGATGATGCTGGAGACCAAGTTGAATCTTTCCTACACAAACCAGAATGCGTCAAAGAGTTGAAAATATCTAAATCCTTTCCATCTGAAATTCTTCCAGGTGATGAAATTGAATATACTTTACACGTAATTAATCACATGGATTCAGTTGCAACAAATATAGAATTAACAGATGAGATTCCAGATGGCTGTTCTTATGTAGAAGGATCAGCTTCCGAAACTCCAATAGTAAATAATGGAATTATTTCATGGAATTTGCCAGACTTAGCATTTGGAGAAGAGGTAACTATTACCTATAAAGTAGTAACTGATGCAAGTAAAAAGTCATCTACCAACTACTATGAAGGTTTCGAAGGTGACCAAGATGAAATTGATAACAATTGGAGCTCTGTCAGTGATGGTAAAACGCAAGATGGAAATGTATGGGAATTGCTAAGTAATGAAGATGTCCCAGCAAAAACAGGAGAATATAGCTTTTTTGTAGTAAGTACTCAAAAAGAGCATGATGAAAGTTTATTAGATTTAGATGAACAAACCATTCAAGGAGAACATCCACATTTAGTTTTCTCTCATAATTATGATACTGAAGGAGGTGCTGATGCTGGTCTTTTATATATTTCTAAGGATGAGGGTGATAATTGGATTGATTTAGGTCCATATATGACCAAAAATGGATATACGGGTGCTGTGCAATATGCTACTTTTGTATTGCCATTTCTTAAAGGATTTTCAGGTAATAGTAATGGCTATATCACAACTTACGTTGATTTATCTTCTTTTATAGGCGAAAAGGTAATTTTCAAATGGAGATATGGTTCAGATGATAATATTGCTAAAAATGGTTGGGGAATAGATGATATTATTCTTTCTGATTTAGTGAAGTACAAAGGGGAAGCTTGTGTCAATTCCGATCAAACAGATAAAATTTGTACATCAGGAGATGCGTTTGGAACTGCAGTACTACCAGCTCTAATTTTAGGATCGAAAGATCTTTCAAAAGCTTCTAATTTATCAATCGACGTTTATCCAAATCCTGCATCGGATAATTTAATTGTAAATATCCCTTCCAATCAATCAAAAAAGACACGAATATCACTAATATCTGTAGATGGAAGAATTATTCGTGAATATTCAAAAGGTAATGAATCTATTATGAATTTAAATATTAAAAATGTTCCTTCTGGGTTTTATATTGTAAAAGTACAAACTGATTTTGGTACTGGTACTCAAAAAGTGATTATTAAATAAATAGTTAGGTTATTTTTTTACTAAATGGTTAAAATAAAAATGGTAGCGGTTTAATACCGTTACCATTTTTTTGCTAATGTTTTCCTAAAAAGCAAATTCTAAAACATCCAACATATTTTCAACATAATGAAATTTAAGCCCTTTTAAATATTCATTGTTAATTTCATCAACATTTTTCTTATTTTCTTTACAAAGGA
>CAZOHX010000654.1:0-2096 GCA_964579315.1 uncultured Saprospiraceae bacterium | reverse complement strand
CCGTTCAAAAAACGATTGAACAAGAACATTCATTAATTCAAAGATTTCTTAAAATCTGAATTCAATAAAAAATATAATTCATAATTATTGGACTGAGCAAATGCACATAATGGAATAATACCCAAAAGCAAACCGATGAAAATTATTTTCCGGCTCATTTTAGACCTCCCATATTTCATTTAATTCGATAATCTTATAATTTCTACTTCAGATAAATCATTGACTTAACCAAAATATGTTTGCCCGCTTTTAGACGGTAAAAATACAAGCCATTTGATACAATTCTACCCAAATCATCTCTGCCATCCCATGTGATTTGATATATGCCTGGTTCCATGTGTTTGCTCACCAACGTCTTTATCAGTTCTCCATTGGCGTTATAAATCACAAGGTCAACATTTGCTGGATTTGGTAAACTAAATTCAATATTTGTCTTGGGATTGAATGGATTAGGGTAATTTTGTTTCAATTGTAAAGATTTTGGACCACGCCATTCTACTTTTAATATCCTCGAATATGAAGATTGTCCATCATAGTCAATTTGTTTCAAGCGATAATAATATATCCCTGGTTTTTTAAGATAGTCCGTAAAATTATATGATGAATGATTTGACGTAGCGCTGTTGCCGCTAATAAATCCAATTTTTTTAAATGCAGAACTGTTTGATATACTTCTTTGTACCTCGAAACCAAGATTATCTTTTTCGGAAGCGGTTATCCAATGAAGCATAACCGCATTGTCCAAAGATTCATACGTAAAAGACATCAATTGAACAGGAGTTATTTTTAGATTCCCGGATACCCCTTCAATATCGAGTGAATTTCCTGAGGAATCATTTGCAGAAATATTGGCAAATTCGAAAGATATATCTGTTCCTTTAGGCGCGTTACTTTTCATCCCACATTTAATTTTGGCGATCAATCCTGATCCAGAAACTCCAGGCTGCCCGGCCTTTTTTGTTAACGCTATACTAACTTTGCCTGAATTACTATCCACATACGGAAAGAAAATAATATCATTGCCCAAAAAATCACCCGCCCAAATCGAATCTGCCGTAAATTGAAGCCATTCATGGGGATTAAAAAACAGATCAAAAGCAATCCCAAACAAATTTTCTACATTGGTGACATATACACCTATTGTTACTGATTTTCCAGGCAATGTTTCGCCCGAAACCTTTGCATATAATTTACCCGTTAAATTAACAGATTTGTTTACATTCGTAGTCATCGTGATAATATGTCTCTTTTGGTGCTTCTTACCCCAATTGAGACCTATAGGAAGCACATCAGCTTGATTAACAGTCCCATCTCCATTCGCATCGGCATATGTTGCATCAACAGGAGACCAAGACTGCGCCCAATGTGCTTGCCAGCTGCTCTCCTCTGCTCTGGGATGACAGGTTCTTTCGGCTCCGGTTTTATTCCAAAATCGACCAATTGGCAGAACATCTGCAATCGTTACAATCCCGTCGTCGTTTGTATCTCCAGGCCAAACCTCAATTCCCGGAATGATCTTTATCGTGGTTTTTGTAGTCTTCAGGTCTATTGAGTTCCCATTTGGATCATTTGCCGCTATATTCTCTATCCAAAAATTTGCGTTCTCAGTCTCATTGAATGAAGCAATAAATTTCACTTTTACAAGAATTCCATTTCCGCTCGATCCGTTTTGTCCTGCTTTTTTTGTAATACCTACACTTAGTTTGCCCGAAGAAGAATCCAATACCTCGAAAAATACCACATCGTTACCCAAAAATTTCCACGGAATAACATTATCTTTTTCAGGTGAAACAACGCTTATTTTATCAAAATGATCCCATCTTAGATCAAAACTAATACCAAAAAGATTACTTACGGGAGTTTGACTATCTCCAATTTTAACATCGAGCCAGAATTCTTGTCCAGAATATTGTGGGTTTTTTACATCCGCATATAAGATTGGTTTGTCCTTCGGTTGAAATTGTCCCTCATATTGCCAGAAACCCATTTTCAGGCCTCCAACAATTGTTTCTTTTTTTCCATCCCCGTCCACATCGCCCAGAGCAATTTCCATGGGTTCTTCGATGGACTCTTCTGCAATTTTCTCATACGTCGTC
>CAZOHX010000653.1:0-2097 GCA_964579315.1 uncultured Saprospiraceae bacterium | reverse complement strand
TTCCTATTGCAGCATTGGTAGGTGTGATGTTTATGGTCGTGATTGGTACATTTGCTTGGTCAAGTTTCAGAATATTGAATAAAATTCCACTCTCAGATGCTTTTATTCTAATTTTGGTTTCTGCTTTGACTGTAAAATTTGATTTAGCAATTGCTGTGATTTCAGGTGTGATTATTAGTGCTTTGGTCTTTTCTTGGTCTAATGCACAAATGATCCGTGCCCGTAGAACGATTAAAGATGGGAAAAAACTATATGAAATATATGGTCCATTATTTTTTGGAAGTATTCAGACATTCAACAAAAAATTTGATGTTGCCAACGATCCCGATGAAATTTGTATTGATTTTATTGAATCAAGAATATCCGATCATTCCGCATTGGAAGCCTTAATGAATTTAGTCAATAAATATGAAGCAGTTGGAAAAAAAGTTCAATTAAGACATCTGAGTGCAGATTGCAAAATATTACTAAGGAAAGCCTCTCCCAAATTTAATCAAATCATAGTAGATGATACCGATGATCCAAGATATTTTGTAATGTCCAAAATTTTAGCAGGATAACTGAAAAATGTTAATATTTGTTAATATCATTCTTCTGTGCGATGGGTCACAGAAAAAGGGCTCGCTTTGCTCTTATCTTTGTGTCATCAAATAATTAATTAAACATAAAAATACAAAAATATGCAGCTCGTAAAAGGATTCATTTTGATGATAAGTCTATTTGCTTTTTCAAATAGTATTTCAGCTCAATCAGCTCAATCTACAGCCGTAGTTAAGAATGTTGATGTTTCAGAATTTAAAAAATTAATGCATGATAAAAATGTGGTCATACTAGATGTACGAACACCACAAGAAGTAGCACAAGGAAAAATTGAAGGTGCAAAAAATATCAATTTATTTCAAGATTTTGAAACAAATATAGAAAAATTAGATAAATCCAAAACCTATTTGGTCTATTGTAGAAGCGGACACAGAAGTGCCAAGGCAACAAATATAATGGCAAATGCAGGATTTACTAAAATTTACAACCTACTTGGGGGATATAATGCGTGGAGTAGATAAAGGTTAAACAATTTAGAGGTTATTTTAGAGTTATTTATAGAAAGACTAGTGCGTAAGTGCTAGTCTTTTTTTTTTGATTCATTTTCAGTATCTTCGCTCAAAATCGACACAATGAATCATCTACAATACGAAACCAGTCCTTACCTTCTTCAGCATAAAAACAATCCAGTGCAATGGTATGCCTGGAACGAAGCAACATTACAAAAATCCAAAGACGAAGACAAACCCATCTTGGTAAGCATCGGATATTCGACTTGCCACTGGTGTCATGTCATGGAGCATGAATCCTTTGAAGATGAACATGTAGCTACATTTATGAATGAAAATTTCATAAATATCAAGATTGATCGTGAAGAACGTCCAGATTTGGATGCAATATATATGCAAGCCTGTCAAATTATTGCTGGTACAGGTGGATGGCCGCTCAATGTATTTTTAACTCCTGAATTAAAGCCTTTTTTTGCAGGAACTTACTTTCCACCTATCGAAAAATATGGACGAAAATCGTGGTTACAGACTTTACAATTTGTGTTGTATAATTTTAAAGAAAATAGAACAGTGGTAGAACGTGAAGCACAGAAAGTATTAAATCGGATTCAAGGAGTTGAAAATATTTTTGACAAAGATATTTCTGATTTATTGAAGGATGATTCTATTTTCAAAAAAACGGATACAGATACAATTTTTAAGCAATTGGAAACCTATTTTGATACACAAAATGGTGGATTTGGAGGTGCTCCTAAATTTCCAAATATTATGAATTTGGAATATCTTTTAAAATATTATCACTTTACTAAAAAAGAAAATGCCTTCAATCATGTCATATTTTCCTTAGATAGCATGCTCCAAGGAGGTATTTATGATCATTTAGGCGGTGGATTGGCAAGATATTCTACTGATGAACGATGGCTCGCACCACATTTCGAAAAAATGCTCTATGACAATGGATTGCTACTAGGAATTCTTGCAGAAACTTACCAAATCACTGGTTTTGAAAGATATAAATCCGCAATTGAAGAAATTACTTTATGGGTTG
>CAZOHX010000652.1:0-2103 GCA_964579315.1 uncultured Saprospiraceae bacterium | reverse complement strand
CTCGCAATAGCTAGGCTATTACTGTGCTTTTTCCTTCGATTTGAACAAAATCTATCTAAAAATATACACACAAAAACATATGTCCAACTACTTAAGGGTGAATTTGGTTTTATTATTTTTCACTCAAATCTTTCTTACCAAATATTTTTTTTCATAAATATTAATTGGTTTATTTGCAAAAAGTAAATCTTATTTTATGAAAATTATTGGCAAAATCACCTATCAATCTATTGAAACTGGCTTTTGGGGGCTCATCGACAATGATGGCAATCAATGGGAAATTATTGATATTCCTAACCAGCTTAAATACCCAAATAAAAAGGTGGAAATCGAAGCGGAAGAATTAGATATCGTCACTACTTCAATGTGGGGAATTCCTATCAAAATCATTTCATTTAGTACCTTAATGCCCTAACTATGAACCACCATGTTGTCGTTTTGGATGCTTCAATTTTCGAAACTCCCCCCTATATTTCTTCTGTCTTAAATGCTTTTGACAAATCTAAAAAAACGATTCTGTTGATAGAAAGTAGTACGCATATGCATGATCAACTACTCCAAATCACTAAGCAATATGTAGATCAAGATCAGGCACAAGCCCTACTATCGTTTCAAACTTTTATTGAGTCAACACTTACTACATGTAGAGCCCTATTTCCTGATGATAATTCAATTTTCAATGATATCAATGACCTATTTGTTGAAATTGAATGGATATTAGAAGATGAAATCATGGATGGTTACACCTATTATTATGATCAAATCACTTCCATAGGAACTTTAATTCAATCAAAAATTGTCACAGAAATATTACAAATGAACAATATTATTGCACAATGGGTGGACACAAGAGATTTGATTATTACAGATGAAAACTACCAAAATCCAAATATTTTAATAGAATTATCTAAGACCAATTTGGAACAACTCTCACTTGACCATCACATTCTTGTCCTACCCAATAAAATCGGTGCATCTCTAAATATTACCACTACCACTTTTCAGTCGGATAGTGTTTATCAATTCTTTTTAGAAGTGTTTGAAAAATAAATAATCCGACAAATTGGCAGAATTCATGACAATTTTATATTTTTGCAAGAAATTACAATTCTACAACTCAATTTATACTGAAATAAAATGGAGAATAAAAATATATTAGCTTCACAAGGAGATATTGATGAAAGCAGACAAGGAGAAGTATTTTCCAAGCAGAGTCAAATCACAACCGTTGATACTAAGAAATATTATATTGAAAGCTACGGATGTGCCATGAATTTTAATGATAGCGAAATTATCGCATCCTTACTAGGGGCAGAAGGCTACGAATACAGTACCAATATGGACGAAGCTGATTTACTGTTTATCAATACTTGCTCCATTCGTGAAAAAGCAGAATACAATGTGCGTCAGCGACTTAGACATTTTGCAAAAGCTAAGAAAAATAATCCTGATGTGAAAATTGGAGTATTGGGTTGTATGGCGGAGCGTTTGAAAACTAAATTTTTGGAAGAAGAAAAATTGGTAGATATGGTAGTAGGTCCAGATGCCTATCGAGATTTACCAGATTTAGTCAAATCTAGAAAAGGAGAAAAAAATGTAAATGTAACGCTTTCTAGAATTGAGACTTATGATGATATCAAACCCATGCGTATTGGGTCCAATGAAATTTCTGCTTTCATTTCAATAATGAGAGGATGTAATAATATGTGCTCGTTTTGTGTTGTTCCATTTACTCGTGGACGAGAACGAAGTAGGAATGCTTTTAGTATTGTAGCAGAAGCCACGGATTTAGTCCAACGTGGATATAAAGAAGTAACACTTTTAGGTCAAAATGTAGATTCTTATCATTGGATTAATCCTGAAACAGATAAAACGGTTCACTTTCACGAATTAATCGAAATGGTGGCTTTGGTTCATCCCGATTTGAGAATTAGATTTTCAACATCTCATCCCAAGGATATTACCGATGATTTACTGCATGTCATTGCAAAATACGAAAATGTTTGTAACTATATACATTTGCCCGTTCAATCTGGAAATAGCCGAGTATTGAAATTAATGAACCGAACCTACGATAGAGCATGGTATAAAAATCGAGTGGAA
>CAZOHX010000651.1:0-2105 GCA_964579315.1 uncultured Saprospiraceae bacterium | reverse complement strand
GAATGCGGTTACTTTGAAAATTGAAATTCAAAACAGGTAAATATTTCTTGTTTTATAAGTCTTTTAAAATGAAATAACTAAAACGTTTAATCACGGATTATTTAATTTGTTTTATTTATACTTTTATCTTGTCTTGACTGGTACACTTTTCGATGATAATTTACATTAGGGTTAGGGTATTTTGTCGTATTTGCATATGTCCACCTACTTAACATTTTTTTAAAAAAACTATCCCTCAAAATGCAAAGAAAAAGTAAATGACCTAGAAAATACTTTTTCCAAAACAGTAGATTCTTCTAACTTGTTATTGTACAAAAGTAAATTGCCTATTCCTTGAGAGATTTTAAACTCGGGAGAAAATATGAAATATGGAAAGAAAAATTGGATGCCTGCTCCATATTCAATAGCAAAATCCGTAGGACTTATTTTTATAATTTCATCTGCCTGTCTTGTACGTGTATTACTGGCTACATCAAAAGAATATTTTGCTCCTGCAATTACAAATAACCTAATGTCATGGTAGGGGGCAGATTTATATCGAATATGAAATGGTAATTCCGCTGTAATGGATTCAATCCTAAATATTTCTGGCTTCTTTTTGGGATTTGCCCATTCATAACTAATATCTCTTTCCGCAAAGGATAAAGTCGGTAAAAATCTCAAATCAAAGTATTCTCCAATCTTTAAATTTGAAACAATTCCTAAATTAAAACCTGGTCCATTGACATCATTTACAATAGCTATGCTGTCATGGGCAATAAAATTTTTGGAACGAAAAATTTTGTAATCAGCAGAATTATACGCTAATGTAATTCCAAAATAATACGGCTTTTGCTGAAAATCTAGATAATTATAATTACCTCTATTTTTTTGAGCAATAGCATTCATACTCAAAAATAGCAAAACGATAACTACTATTTTTGACCTGTGTAAATGGAACAAATACCTAAGGTTTGTGGTTTGCATTGGCTTGATTTATATCCTAATTTTGTTAATATGTTTGTAAATTTCTTTTGGTCAGGAAATGCCTGAACCGATTCATACAAATATTTATACGCTTTTGGATCCTTAGAAGTTATCTTTCCAATTGCTGGTAAAATATACTTGAAGTATCCATGAAATACTTGTTTAAAAGGAAATAACGTTGGTTGAGAGAATTCTAGTACAACAAGTTTGCCATCTTTTTTTAATACTCTTTGAATTTCCAAAAGTCCTTTTTCCAAGTTTTCAAAATTACGTACTCCAAATGAAACGGTGACCGCATCAAATGTATTGTCATCAAAGGGAAGATTTTCTGAATCTCCATGTACCATTTCTATTAAATCGGACAATCCTTTTTTTGCAATTTTTTTAGTACCGACATTCAACATTTCTTGAGATAAATCTAATCCAACGATTTTTGTGGGATTAAGTCTCTTCGCAATTTCTAATGCTAAATCTCCTGTGCCTGTTGCCACATCCAAAATCACTTTTGGATCAGAAGAAGTTAATGTAGAAATTGCATTTTTTCTCCAAATCGTATCAATCCCCATTGAAAGTACACGATTTAGGAGATCGTAGTGCTTCGCAACATTGTCAAACATGGTTTCAACCTGCTTCTTTTTACTACCTTCTTGCTTATATGGTTTTACAACTTCCTTGGACATTACAGACATTTTTTTGAATTTACTGCAAAGGTGCAAAATTTTATTTGAAATTTCATGCTTCCTTTGTTTTAGATTTATGGGGCATTCATGTGGAGTTAGTTTTGATTTGGTGGGAGCCAAATAGCAAATTATCTTTTATTCAATGGCGTTTGATCTCATGGTTGATAAGTTGAGCTATTCCTAACTGCGTTGGAAATAAGTTGAGGACTTTGCTTTTGAGTTTAAATAACTGCAATGTTTATAAGTTCAACTTCCTAGCTTTAGCAGATACATTCTTATAGACAATAGTCCGTTAGAAATTAAGCTATAATTTTAGAGAAGCCAATAGCAATACCTTATTAAATTTATTTTTTATCAACTTAGCCTATTTTTCAGAGTTCAATTAAAAAATGATGCTTGATGCGGTCTTCATAGATATTCCACAACATAACCTGCCCCGCCTACGTCTTTCCCTCGAAT
>CAZOHX010000650.1:0-2108 GCA_964579315.1 uncultured Saprospiraceae bacterium | reverse complement strand
CAAAATTGGATACATCTACTCAAATGAGAAAAATCTTGATTTTGAGACAATTCGTAATTCGTAATTCGTAATTCTTAATTCCCAATTCCTCATTCTCAATTCAATAAAACTAAAAGGGCATATTTAACACCGATAATTACTAATTCCTATTTGTTTAACGTATTTTTGCGAAAATCGAAATAATTATATGGGAAATATAGATTATATAGGAGAACATCTACTGCCAGGGCAGATTGGTCATTTTTTAAACATATTAGCTTTTTCCGCAGTCATTTTATCCATGGTCGCCTATTTTTTTGCGACACAAAATGCAGGAAATACTACGGAAAATGGTTGGAAAAAAATCGGGAAATACGCATTTTCAATTCATTCAATCAGTATGTTCTCTATTATTGGAATCATCTTTTATATTATGATTCACAAATATTATGAGTATAATTATGCCTTTCAACATGTTTCTGATGATTTACCTTTTGAATATATCTTTTCCGCCTTTTGGGAAGGACAAGAAGGTAGTTTTTTATTGTGGATATTCTGGCATTGCGTACTTGGATTGATTTTTATTTGGAGAGAAAAAAAGTGGGAAGCTCCCGTACTTACGGTTATTTCTGCTGTTCAAATTTTCATCAACTCCATGATTTTAGGAATTTATTTTGGAGATACGAAGGTGGGTAGCAGTCCTTTGGTATTATTTAGAGATACTGCCGATATGCCCCTGTTTAATAATCCTGATTACGTTTCAAAATTGAGTGCTTTTGCGGATGGACTAAATCCCCTACTTCAAAACTACTGGATGACCATTCATCCTCCTACCCTATTTTTAGGATTTGCATCTACCATTATTCCTTTTGCCTTTGCGATTGCAGCACTTTGGACAGGAAAACACAAGGAATGGTTGACCGATGTATTGCCTTGGGCTTTATTTTCTGGAGCCATACTAGGTACGGGAATACTCATGGGCGGTGCTTGGGCGTATGAAGCATTGAATTTCGGTGGATATTGGGCTTGGGATCCTGTAGAAAATATGTCTTTAGTCCCTTGGCTTATATTATTGGCAGGTATGCACGCCAATGTTGTCGCAAAAAGTACGGGTTATTCGATAAAGACGAGTTATATTTTCTATTTATCTTCATTTCTATTGGTGGTATATTCTACTTTTTTAACGAGAAGTGGCGTTTTGGGACAGACATCCGTCCACGCCTTTACGGAAATGGGATTAGAAACTCAATTGATAGGATTTATTGTCTTTTTTGCAATACTATCTTTATACCTTTTCTTTTTTCCTAAAAATAAAATACCGACACATAAAAAGGAAGAAGCCTTTGCTTCGAGAGAATTTTGGATGTTTATTGGTACATTGGTCTTTCTTTTTTCATCCATTTTAATCACTTATACCACATCTATACCTGTTTATAACAAAATAGGAGAAGCTCTTGGGTATCAACTCGATTTGTCGGCTCCCACAGACGTGATTGGGCATTACAATAAATACCAGCTATGGATTGGCGTATTTTTGGGATTGATTTCAGGTTCTGCAATGTTTTTAAGATATAAAGAAACGCACTTTGAGCGAAGACGCAAATTGTACTGGAAACATTTAGGTATATCCATTTTAATAGCAGGTGTCCTTACCGTTTTCACAGGACAATGGATGGCATCTCATGCTTTCCAATTTTGGTTATTATTATTTTCAGGATACTTTGCTATTGTTACCAATTTAGATTATTTCATCTTTTTCCTTAAAGGCAAATGGAAATTGGCTGGATCTACCATTAGTCATATGGGATTTGGTGTTATGC
This sequence comes from uncultured Saprospiraceae bacterium, assembly GCA_964579315.1. Taxonomy (GTDB): domain Bacteria; phylum Bacteroidota; class Bacteroidia; order Chitinophagales; family Saprospiraceae; genus CAMZLN01. The sequence continues at coordinate 309 of CAZOHX010000650.1, read as the reverse complement.
TTTTAGGAATTATTGCTTCTGGATTGAATAAAAGGCATATTTCGCATAATGAATTTGCACAAAGGGGATTTCTTGATGAAGAAAGTCTAAAGAAAAATGTACTCCTGATTAAGAATGACCCAGTCATGATAGATGGTTACATTGTCAATTATACTGCTGATACAATGGTAGAAAAAAGGCACAGTCGTTTTTATACAGTAGAATTTAAAAAAGTAGATGAAAACGGAAATACAATTGATACATTTGCCGTCAATCCGAATGCTCTTTACAATAATCGAATGACTAAAATTGCCGCACTTAATCCTTCTA
>CAZOHX010000649.1:0-2109 GCA_964579315.1 uncultured Saprospiraceae bacterium | reverse complement strand
TTTTAATCCTATTATTAAGTTTAATGGAGATTGGGTAAGCTTACGAGATTATCACACAGAAGGGCAGGGGCTTCCTGGCTATCCTGAGCAATATAAATTAACGCAATTTGCAATCCCATTTGGAGGCGGTATCAAGTATAATGTCAATGAAGAATGGACTATTGGTGCAGAAATAGCCATGAGATTAACTTTTACCGATTATTTAGATGATGTGAGTGGATATTACCCAAATTTCAAAGAATTACACAAGGCCTACGGGAGTGATGCTGTGAAATTGAGTGACCCCAATGTGACTACTTTCTCTGATGATACAGTTGGTCTGCCTGAATACGCACCTAATACCGTACCAAGGGGCATTCCTGAAAATAACGATTGGTATTTTTTTGGAGGAGTTACTTTCGCTTATAATTTCTTATTTAAAGGAATTTATTCCAGTGCCAGTAATTCAGGACATTTAGGTTGTCCTAAATTTTAAGTGTAAATTATATTCAATATCAGTTATTTATTTCTAATTTTGCCTTGCGTAAATGAATATATCAAAAACAAACAATAATGAAGCAAATATTTATAATACTTTCTCTTTTTTTTACAATATCCGTTCAAGCTCAATATTGGGATGCAGGAATATTAATTGGGTTGAGTAATTACCAAGGAGATTTAGCTCCTGACAATGTAAAAGCAAGCGTAGGTAGGTCTAGAGGAGCCGTAGGGATCAATACCCGCTATAATGTGACCCCAAGAATTTCTTTTAAATTAGGGCTTAATTTTGGAAGATTATCGGCAGATGATCGAGATGCTGTACACACACGAGAAAGAGATTTGAGATTTGAATCAAGAATATCCGATTTATCCCTTACCACAGAAGTCAGTTTGTTTAAATATGACCCTTCTGACCCCGCAGCGATTTGGGTAACTCCTTATATTTTTGGAGGTATTACTTTATTTCATTTCAATCCGCAAACCCAATATGGGCAGCGGTGGATAGATTTTAGAGATTAACATACAGAGGGGCAGGGGCTTCCTGGTTATCCCGAAGAGTATAAATTGACACAATTTGCAATTCCATTTGGAATAGGATTAAAAGTAAATATCAATGAAGAATGGTCCGTCGGTATTGAATTGGGAGCAAGACGAACTTTCACAGATTACCTAGACGATGTAAGTGGATATTTTCCCAATTTTTATACCTTACAAGATGCCTATGGCAGTGCAGCAGTAGAGTTGAGTGCTCCATTTATAGATATTAATGAAGAGCTGCCTGATTATGAACCATTAACTATCGTACGTGGAATTTCTCAAAACGAAGATTGGTATTTTATAGGAGGAATAACCGTATCTTATAATTTTCTTTTCAAAGGAATGTTCTCAAGTGCGAGTAACACCAATCATTTAGGTTGTCCAAAATTTAGAATGTGATTTGATTAAATTCCACATCATAATTTCAAATAAAAAATGATATTTTTTCATAAAAAAGCACCTTTTTACTAAACATATTCTATATTCACAACCTTTTATTGATTCAATCTAATAATCAAATTTTTAAAAGGGTGAGAAAATGTTGACAGAACGTAAAAATCGAATACAATTATTACATCAAATTATAGAAAATCGAATTTTGGTATTGGATGGTGCAATGGGTACCATGATTCAACAATATCAACTTACAGAGGAAGATTTTAGAGGAACTCATTTTCCAGACCACCCATTTGATATAAAAGGAGATAACGATATACTTTGTATTACCCAGCCTGATGTGATTCAAGCTATTCATGAAAAATATTTAATGGCTGGATCTGATATTATCGAAACCAATACCTTTGGTGGAAATGCAATTGCTCAAGCAGATTATCACTTGGAAGATGCTAGCTTTGATATAAATTTTCATGCCGCTAAATTGGCTAGAAAAGCTGCTAAAAAATATTCTACCGAAGACAAACCAAGATTTGTGGCAGGTGCCATCGGACCTACCAACAGGACAGCATCTATGTCTCCAGATGTGAACAATCCTGGATATAGAGCCGTTACTTTTAATGAACTTAAAGATGCATATTACACACAAGCCAAAGGGCTATTTGAAGGCGGAGCAGATATGTTTCTCATTGAAACCAT
>CAZOHX010000648.1:0-2119 GCA_964579315.1 uncultured Saprospiraceae bacterium | reverse complement strand
AAGAATATTGAGTGTAGGTGGAGGTATGGAAGGAGCAAGTAAAAAAGGTGCTAAAAAGGCAAATCGTTTTAAACCAGTGGTCAAACATTTAGGACCTTTTTATATCGAAAAAGGACAATCTGCGAATCATAAAATTACGATGCCTAATTATGTTGGATCGGTAAGGACAATGGTCGTTGCGGTGGGGAATGGAGCCTATGGAAATGCAGAGAAAACGACTCCAGTTCGTAAACCTTTAATGGTTTTGGCAACTTTGCCCCGTATGTTAGGTATAGGTGAAAATCTCACTTTACCCGTAAATGTTTTTGCAATGGAAAAGAAAATAAAAGACGTTACGGTGACTGTTAAAGAAACAAGTGGCTTGATTCAAATCGAAAATCCTACACAGCATATTCATTTCGATCAGATTGGTGACAAAATTGTGAATTTTAATATAAATGTAACAGATCAAGACATTGGAATAGCTAAGTTTATTATTACCGCAAAGGGCTCAGGAGAAAAAGCCAGCCAAGAAATTGAATTGGATGTAAGAAATCCTAATCCATATGTGACGAACGTACTCAAAAAAGTATTGAATAGTGGTGAAAGTTGGAATGAAAATATAGATTTACCAGGAATGAAAAACACCAATGAAACGATACTTGAAATATCGAGTATTCCTCCATTGAATTTAGGTACAAGAATGAAATATTTATTGCAATATCCTCATGGCTGCGTGGAGCAAACTACCTCAAAGGGGTTTCCGCTTTTATATGCCAATAGGTTAATGGAGATGGACGCCGATCAAACTAAAAAAGCTAAAGACATTGTTGAAGCTACTATTAAGAGATTGCGATTGTTTCAAAGAGCCAATGGAGGATTTAGTTATTGGCCAGGCTCTAGTTATGAAAATAATTGGGCTTCCAATTATGCAGGACATTTCTTAATTGAAGCCAAAGCCTTGGGATATAATGTGAGTAGTACGACCATCGACAATCTGTTGAAACGGCAAAAACAATTGGCTAGACAGTGGAATCCAACAGAAATGGATAATGGATTTTATCGATACAATAGTGATCTAGAACAGGCTTATCGTTTATATTTATTAGCGAAGGCTGGTAAGCCAGAAATTGGTTCTATGAACAGAATGATTGAAATGAAAAAACTTAGAAATACGGCTAAATGGCGACTGGCAGCAGCATTTGCACTGGCAGGGAAGAAAGATATTGCTCAGCAATTGATTAGCCATTTATCAACAGATGTTGCTGATTATAGCGAATTATCTTATACTTTTGGCTCATCTTTGAGAGATAAATCCATGATTTTGGAGACCTTGACTATTCTTAAAGAGAAGGAAGATGCTCATGAATTATTGCGAACGATTGCATCTCAAATAAGTAGTACCCGTTGGTGGAGTACACAATCACTTGCATATGGTTTGCTTGCAGTGGGGAAGTATGTAGGAGCTAATAAAATTGGAAAATCATTTAATTTTACTTATCAATTGGGAAATGGTAAAATGGTGAATGCAGGGTCAAAATTACCAGTGATGCAAATTAAATTACCTGCAAAAGTTGGTGGTGATAATACACTTAAAGTAGCCAATAAAAGCCAAGGTATTTTATTCGCTAGAATTATAACTACGGGGCAACCCGTTGTTGGAGATCAAACGGTTGCAGAAAATGATTTACATCTTGAAGTAAATTATTATTCCACAGATGGAAAGTTATTGGATGTAAGTCGTTTAGAACAAGGAACTGATTTTATTGCAGAAGTAAAAGTAATGAATCCTGGAAAAAGAGGTTTATATTACAAAGAAATGGCATTGGAGCAAGTTTTTCCAGCAGGTTGGGAAATAACGAATGCTAGAATGGAAAATTTTGCTAACGCTGATACAAATACGGATAAACCACAATATCAAGATATTCGTGATGATAGAATTTATACTTATTTTGGTATTCCGCAGCGAAGAATACGTGTTTATAGATTTAAATTAAATGCATCTTATCAAGGTCGTTTTTATAAGCCATCGATTACTTGTCAAGCGATGTATGATAATACAATTAGTGCACGGCAACCTGGGAATTGGATTGAAGTGGTGTCCCCAAATTCTTTGTAATTTATACATTTTGTTGAATTA
>CAZOHX010000647.1:0-2122 GCA_964579315.1 uncultured Saprospiraceae bacterium | reverse complement strand
CTTGACATTGACAGGGGTGAAATCGCCTTTCCCATCCCCTTTGAGCAACAATCCATAACTTGCATCATTTCTTGGGGTTTCGGGTTCAGACTGAAACATATTTCCAGCAATTAGTATATCTTCTTTTCCATCACTCGTAAAATCCTTTACGATTATTCCATTGATGCAAGAAATTTGGGCTTCTACGGGTAATTTTTTCATCTCAAATTGCCAATGCCCATCATTTATTAATATCGCAGATGAAAAATACGTCGCTGCATAATGTAACGCATCATCCAAATCCTTCCCATAAACATCTTTCAAACTTGCTTTGGCAAAAGCACTATAGGTTGGAAATTTTTGTTTAATTGATGGCATTTGTTCGGACGAACATCCTCGACCACGTAATGGAAAACATTTTCCTTCGTTAAAGTAGCCTAAAACAATATCTTCTGTACCATTTTTATCAAAATCATTTAGATAGATATGAAATGGTTCCTTTTCAGATGCAGCATATTTATAGTTTTCTCCCAAATTTCCTGCTACTATGTCCATATCTCCATCTTGATCCACATCCATTAATGCTAAAGAAGACCACCATCCTACTTTTTTAGCAATATTTTCGGGCGTGACATCATTTAAATGGTCGCCGCCATTTTTATAAAATCTTATAGATGTCCATTCTCCTGCCAAAATTAAATCATTTTTGCCATCATTGTCCATATCTTGTATCATGGCTGCGGTTATTATCCCTACATGCTCTAAATCTTTATTGAAAGTAGCTGTTTCATCCTTAAATTTGCCCTTATTATTGATTAAGATATAACTTCTATCTGATCTAGGATATGCTTCTGGAATCATCCGACCACCCACAAATAAATCCAATTGACCATCTCCATTCAAATCTCCAACTGCAATCGCAGCTCCACTTGAAAACATCTTTGGTAAAGCATTGGGTGCTCTTTTGAAATTACCTTTTCCGTCATTTAGATACAATCTGTCTTGCAATAAAGGACTGTTAGCTGGAAATTCATTGCCACCACTCACAACATACAAATCCAAATCTTTATCCCCATCAGCATCAAAAAAGATATTATTTACATCTTCGCAATTGGATTCATTTTTCCATGGTTGACTTCCTGCTTCCTTAAAATCTCCATTATTTCGTTGAAGAAATAATTTTCCAAATTGATTGGCAGCACCACCAATAAAATAATCATCCAATTTATCGCCATTTACATCTCCAACTGCGATTTTGGGTCCGTGCTGAGAATTTCTATGGGGCAATAATATTTCTTTTCTAAAATCATCAAAATCATTCTCTTTATGCACAAAATTACCTGCGATTTCTTTCATTAATGGTTCTGGGGGCTTAGGTTTCTGGTATTTACCGGTAACTTTCGTTTTATCTACCACTAATCGTTGATTGGATTTGATATTGGTTAACTTTTGCATTAATCCATCATTCCAAACTACCACTAAGCTATCGACCTTTGTATGATTTCCCAATCCAAAATGAAGAATTTGGTCGCAAGCAGATTGAAATCCACGAGTTAAAGTATATTCTTGAAATTGTAAATCTTTTCCTGTGTATATTGTCACTTTTGCGTTAAGTGTCAATGCTAAATTCTCTCTTCCACCTGCTTTTAACTTGACTTGCAAATAATTGCCATGTTTTGAAGCATGATTTTCATAGATATAAGCAGGATCATCGATATTGTTAATCACTAGATCTAAATCTCCGTCATTATCAAGATCTCCATAGGCGGCACCGTTGGAGAATGTCAATTCATTTAGTCCCCATTTTTTATTTTCTTTTTCAAATTTTAGGTTGCCTTTATTTTTGAAAATTAAATTTTTTAATTTGTAGGATGGTGCTTTTTCTAACCATTGTTTTTTTACTTCAATCGGTATTTTATTATTGTACTTAGCCTTTAACTCTTGTAGTTGACTACGAAAATCATTTTCCATTTTATTATACTTATATCCATTGGATACAAACATATCCTTCATACCATCATTATCATAATCCGCTAAAAGAGTAGCCCAACTCCAATCTGTTTTATGTACTTTTGCCATTTTTCCAATTTCACTAAAAAAGCCATTTCCATTATTCAATTGTAAGGCATTGTACATGTATTGA
>CAZOHX010000646.1:0-2132 GCA_964579315.1 uncultured Saprospiraceae bacterium | reverse complement strand
AATCTCCAAGATTTAGTTTGTCTGTTTTTGATTACCAATTACTCAATTATAAAGATTTTGAAAAAATCCACCAATAAAAAAATTAAACTATTCCAGTTTTAAATCGTTACTTTTGCATAAAATTGAACAACATTATGGCGAAAATAGCAATCGACTTAGGAAAAGGAGCAATCAAAGATGAAAAAGAAGTAATTATTGGTATTGATTTGGGTACGACCAATAGTTTGGTGGGCTACATGGATGAAAAAATCCCAAAAATTATTTTAGATAAAAATGGAAAAAATGCTCTTGTCCCCTCAATAATCCACTTTCAAAAAGATACCAATGCTATTGTAATTGGTGAACAAGCAAAAGAAAAACTGATTACAGAACCAGAAAATACCATCTATTCTATCAAAAGATTGATGGGTAAATCCTTTAATGACGTTGAACAAGTTAAAGGATATTTGGGATATGAAATCATAGATGAAGACGAAGATGCACTTGTCAAAGTCCATGTCGATGGAAAATTTTATTCTCCGATTGAGTTGTCGTCTAAAATCCTTTTGGGTCTAAAATTGAGAGCAGAATCCATCTTAAATAAAGCAATTTCTAAAGCAGTTATTACCGTTCCCGCCTATTTCAATGATACTCAAAGACAAGCGACTCGTGATGCAGGAAAATTAGCGGGGTTAGATGTTTTGAGAATCATAAATGAGCCTACTGCCGCAAGTTTAGCGTATGGACTTGACAAAATTTCTGATAAAAAAGATGTAATTGCTGTCTATGATTTGGGGGGTGGAACCTTTGATATTTCAATATTAGAAATTCAAGATGGTATCTTTGAAGTATTATCCACTAATGGAGACACTTACCTTGGAGGAGATGATTTTGATAAGGCTATTGTTGACTTTTGGTTACAAAAAAATGATTTAGATATAGATTTTTTACAAAAAAACAAAAATTTGGCACAAGCCCTAAGATTAGAAGCAGAAAAAGCCAAAAAAACACTATCATCTGAATCTGAATACAAAGGTATTTATCCTGAAATCAATACATCTATTACTAAATCTGAATTTGAAACATTAATTACTCCTTTAGTTATCAAAACACTTTCTGCATGTCAGCTAGCCATAAACGATGCTAATTTAAAACCATCGGATATCAATCATGTAGTCATGGTAGGCGGATCCACTCGAGTGCCTTTAGTGAAAGAAAAAGTAAGTACTTTTTTCAATCAAAAAGTAAATGATACACTAGATCCAGATCAAGTTGTTGCCCTAGGTGCAACCATTCAAGCAGATATCTTGGCAGGAAATCAAAAGGATATGTTGCTTTTAGATATTACGCCACTTTCTTTAGGAATTGAGACCGTTGGGGGCTTAATGGATATTATTTTACCTAGAAATTCCAAAATTCCTGCAAGAGTTGGGAGAAAATATACCACATCTGTAGATGGACAAACCAAATTGAAAGTTTCCGTTTTTCAAGGAGAAAGAGACTTGGTAAAAGACAATCGAAAACTAGGAGAATTTATCCTTTCGGGTATTCCCCCTATGGCAGCCGGTATTCCTAAATTGGAAATCCAATTTATAGTCAATGCAGATGGAATTTTGGTAGTAAGAGCCATTGAAGAACGCTCCAATGTCCAACAATCCATCGAAATCCGTTCTCAATATGGAATCAGCGAAGAAGATATGGCACTCATGTTGATTGATTCTATTAAAAATGCCGAAACTGACATGAAAGTACGGGGATTACTAGAAGCAAGAAATGAAGGCAACAACGTAGTCTTGGCATCCAAAAAATTTATCGAGCAAAATAAAGAAATTTTAACTTCTGATGAAATTATGATGATTACCAACCTAGTAAATGAATTGGAAGCTACCATCCAAGGCAATAGTAAAGATGACATTAATCTTACTATGAAAAAACTCAATTTTCATACAGAACCCATCGCTCACCGAGTATTGGACATCAATATCCAAAATGCAATGAAAGGTAAAAAAGTATAAATATGTACAAAATCAAAGAAATTTACTATACATTACAAGGAGAAGGAGCACAAGTGGGTAGAGCTGCGATTTTTTGTCGTTTTACAGGATGCAATTTATGGTCGGGACGAGAAGAAGATCGATCCAAAGCAATTTGTA
>CAZOHX010000645.1:0-2132 GCA_964579315.1 uncultured Saprospiraceae bacterium | reverse complement strand
CTACGATGAAATGATTGCATTTGCAGATAAAAATAATATCGACTACAAATTAGTAGGAAAATTAATCGTGGCGACAAAATCATCAGAACTCCCATTCTTAAATAAGATTTACAATAATGGTATAGAAAATGGTCTAACTGGATTAAAGAAATTATCCAAAGAAGAAACAGCAGCCTATGAACCGCATGTAAATTGTATTGAATCTATATATGTGCCACAAGCAGGTATCATAAGTTATAAGCAAGTAGCACTAAAAATGGGCAAAGCTATTGAAAACATGGGAGGAAAAATATTCCTAAATCATAAGGTAGTAGATGTAAAAGAATCCAGTGATGGAGTAGAAGTATTTTCACATAAAGCGTCTTTTCGAGCAAAATTATTGATTTCTTGTGCAGGATTATATGCAGATGTCATTACGAAAAAGACATTCCCTGATTTTAAAGTGAAAATTGTTCCTTTTAGAGGGGAATACTATAAGTTATCTAAGGAAAAACAAAAATTGGTCAATCACCTAATCTATCCTGTTCCAGATCCAGAATTTCCTTTTTTAGGCGTACATTATACACCAATGATTTATGGAGGAGTAGAAGCTGGACCCAATGCAGTTTTAGCATTTAAAAGAGAAGGATACAGTAGATGGGATATTCATTTCGGCGAATTATTTGAAACTTTGGGTTTCTCAGGTTTTAGAAAAATAGCTAAGAAATATTGGAAAACGGGAATGGGAGAAATGAAAAGATCATTTTCCAAACGAGCATTTGTCAAGGCTTTGCAACATTTGATTCCAGATATTGGAATGGATGATTTAGATAGGGGAGGAGCGGGAGTTCGTGCGATGGCATTGGGTGAAGATGGTCTGATGGTGGATGACTTTATGATTTTGGAAAAAAAGAATGTAATTAATGTGGTCAATGCACCTTCTCCAGCTGCTACGGCATCGTTGGCGATAGGGGGAACGATTGCGAAAAAAGCGAATTTGCAACTGAAATTAGTTGCTTAATTATAGTATGATGGGCCTATTATTTTAGGCTTTTTTAATGAAGATTATAATTTTGGAATTTAAGTTTTTGGGACTTATTAAGGGCGAAGCCGTTTTAGTTGAGCAGGTTAGGCGATTGTCTTAACGACAATCTGTTGAGTTTACCTACCCAAAGGTAGGCAGTTGAGTTAGATTTTATTCATAAATAGAATTTACTTTATGAATAAGGAACATATCAGCCTAGCAACTAAACTTCTCACCTAGGAATTGCATTGGCAATTCTGACTCAACTCCTCCCTGATTTTGAAACGTAGAACAAGTTGAAAAGCACAAACTGGAGAAAATCACATATATGTACAACGCACTAGCGAAAAAAAAGAAAAAAATAGCAGTCATAGGTTTAGGATATGTTGGTCTTCCACTAGCCCTAGAATTTGCAAAAAAAATGAGTGTCATCGGATTTGATATCAATCAAAAAAGAGTTGATATGATGAAAAATGGAGTTGATCCTTCAGAAGAATTGGATGCAGATGCTTTTTTAGATAAAGATATTCAATATACCGCAGATGCAGATGATTTAAAAGATGCACATTTCTTTATTATTGGAGTTCCTACTGATATTGACGAACATCAAGTTCCGAATTTGACACCACTTAGACTAGCATCTGCAAGTGTAGGAAGGGCATTGAAAAAAGGAGATTATGTTGTTTATGAATCGACTGTTTATCCTGGATGTACAGAAGAAGAATGTATTCCGATTTTGGAAAAAGAAAGTGGATTGGTTTTCGGGAAAGATTTTAAAGTGGGATACTCTCCAGAAAGAATCAATCCAGGAGATAAGTCAAGAACGGTTGCTCAAATATTGAAAATAGTTTCGGGGTGTGATGATGAATCACTACAAGAAATTACGAAAATTTATGAATCCGTTATTACTGCGGGTATTTATCAAGCTCCTACAATAAAGGTGGCAGAAGCAGCTAAAGTAATAGAAAATACACAACGAGATTTAAATATCTCCTTGATGAATGAGTTGTCTATCATTTTTGATAAAATTGGTGTGGATACGCAAGAAGTCATCAAAGCCGCAGGTACGAAATGGAATTTTATTAAAATGACACCTGGTTTGGTAGGAGGACATTGTATAGGTGTAGAT
>CAZOHX010000644.1:0-2141 GCA_964579315.1 uncultured Saprospiraceae bacterium | reverse complement strand
GTAAGACGTAGAACTACTCACCAATTAATTTCTCAAAGGGAAAAAATGCCTATTTGGAAAATAAATAGATAATTCTACTCAAATGAGAGAAATCTTGTTTAGAAGAAAATATTTGGTGGAGTAGTTGAGCCATTCCCAACTTCGTTTGGAATTTGTTGAAGGCTATACAGTTGAGTTTAACAATTAAACTAATTTCCCAAAAAATCACTTACCCTTCCCCTGCAACAAAACCAAAAGCGTATAAAACATAATTTTAAAATCCAATGCCAAAGACATATTTTCAATATAAAGAATATCAAAACGTAAGCGTTGCAACATCTCATCGAGATCTGAAGCATATCCGTATTTCACCTGTCCCCATGATGTAATTCCAGGGCGTACTTTCAATAAATGCCGATAATGTGGTGCTTGTTCCATGATTTTATCAATAAAATATTGCCGTTCTGGTCTCGGTCCAACGAGAGACATATCTCCCTTAATGACATTCCAAAATTGTGGCAACTCGTCTAATCTCCATTTTCGCATCACTTTGCCCCATTTCGTTACTCGAGGATCATCGTCTGATGAAAGCTGTGGACCAGTGGCTTCGGCATCAACTTTCATGGATCTAAATTTATAAATATAAAATGGCTTACTATTTAATCCTATTCGTTCTTGTTTATAAAAAATAGGTCCTTTGGATGAGAATAAAACTCTGATAGTGATGAATAGATACAAAGGAAGTAACAAAATAATAAAAAACAAAGAAACTCCAATATCCATCATGCGTTTTATGAGTCGTTGCCAGCGTGGCATAATTTCATTCTCGATTTCTATCAAAATGGCTCCAAAAACATGATTCATTTTGACCGTTCCCGACAAAATATCAAACATATCGGGGATTATCTTTATCAATAATTGATCTCCAAAATCATATAGCTTATCTAAAATCCCTTTCAATTTATTGTGATCTGATGTTTCTATCGCAATAATCACTTCTTCAATATCATATTTTTTAATAATTTCTTTCAAATCTGGTGTTTTCCCTAATTTAGGAATTTCACTTTCCAAATGATTGGTAGAATTTCCATTGATATCAATAAATCCCACAAAATCATAGCCTGAATGTTTGGGCTTGTTCATGATTTCTTTATACAACTTGACCGCACGGTTATTTCCCCCCACGATTAGTGTTTTAAATGCTACCGCCCCAGATTTTATTCTCCAACTCACTCTCGTCAATAAAAACATTCGGCTGATAAGGGTCAATATGGTATGAATACTGAACAGTACAAAAAAGAAATCATAATAATTGGTATAACCATGAACTCTATCATCCAGTATAAATGCAAAAAAAATGATTAAAACACCAACAAAGGAGATAATAATAGTACGTGCAATAGTCGCCAATCTGGATTGTCGATACAAATCTGTATAACTATCAAAAATGGCATATAAAAACAACCACCCCAAAGGAATAAGCGTAATTCCAAGCCAAAAGTTGGTATCCGAAAAAATTTCGGCACTAAACGCAACACCTTCTACACGCTTTCTATATAGGAAGAACGTTCCCCAAGCCAAAGCGGCCATGAGAAAATCAAAAAGGATATAAACAATAAGAGGCTTAATTCTTTTATTCTTCATATAATCTGTTGCTTAAAAATGCATAAATTTAAAATTATCTAACCAAATTTCTGCATTTTCTTTTCCTTTAGGTATCGTCGATTCAAAGAAAATATGATATGCTTTAATCTCAGAATTTATAATTGGATCAGCAATATTAAAATATACTTTATTCCATTCCATTGTTGGATTTAGTGCATTGGTAAAGAAAAATAAGGTATCTCCTTTAGTATTTACTCCTTCTAATCCCATTCTCAGTAAGGAACTGCATTTATAATCCAATTCTATAAAGACATTTTCAATTGTATTGGCGGGTATTACATCAAAATTTTGATAGGTGGCTACTGCTATCGTATCGTGATTTCCACCCAAATAAATATAGCCTGATCCCCCTTCAAAACCATTTTTTATAAAAGAAATAGCTGTCTCTGTATCATCATCTAAATCCTTCCTAAAGGATGTGGATCCATTAAAATCATCAATTAATTCAAAAATAACATCTTTTTCATATGTGGTCATTGGCTTTATTGTATCTACTA
>CAZOHX010000643.1:0-2142 GCA_964579315.1 uncultured Saprospiraceae bacterium | reverse complement strand
ATTGCCGTGGCTTTGCCACTTTAACGTTTAGATGAATTATTAAAAAAATCACAATCTCCCACTATTTGTCACGCACTCAATTTATATTTTTCACACATTTCAGATATATTATCACCAAAATTTTATTACAACTCAATACCGAAGCCCAAAAATGCAGTTTTTTTTACTCATCAGCGTAACACTCTACTAATATCCAATGAAATTGAGGATATTTAGGGTTCTAAACCCAATAATGACAAGACGGAAACTCAACAGAAAAATATACATCTTTAATCTATTTCAAAAAAATAAAACTAAATTTGTAATTCAAAAAAGATAAAAAATGTACACACATTCAACGCAAATCAGGGTACGGTATGGAGAAACCGATCAGATGGGATACCTATATTATGGTAATTATGCCCTATATTACGAAGTCGGAAGAGTAGAAATGTTAAGAAATTTAGGCATGACCTATAGAATGATGGAGGAAGAATTGAAAGTAATGATGCCCGTCATGACCTTAAATACACGTTATATTCGCCCTGTTTTTTATGATGATTTAATAACTGTTCAGACTACTATCAATGAAATTCCAGAAAGAAGTATTACCTTTCACATGGAATTGTTTAATGAATCTGGCAAGTTGGTAAATGGAGGATCAGTAAAACTTGGATTTATTGATGCCATTTCTAAAAAACGTATCAATGCACCAGAATCCTTTGTCAAAAAAATACTTCCATTTTTTAAAGAAAAGTAAACATACATTCGTTTGAAATTATTTAGAAAAGGATATATCCGAAAATATATAATAGAACATCCAATCACCAAAAAGTTGGTTGCTTGGGCAAAGCACAATTCTTTGCCAGGATTTTCGAATGTACCTATATATGATGTAATTGCATTTATTTATCAAGAATTGCAGCACGAAAGCATAATTACACGCTCTAACTCTATTGCATTCAGTTTTTTTTTGGCATTATTCCCAATGCTCATCTCATTTTTCACCTTAATACCTTTAATCCTACCTTTTTTTGCAGACTATATTACGCCTTTGATTTCAGATGATATCATGGTAAAGGTAAATGGAGAAATTGATTTAAGTCAAACCATTATTGCTCAATTTAAAGAACTGATGCTATCTGTACATATCATCCCCAATAGCGTGGTACAGCCCTTGTTGGATTTTATTGATAGCGTATTATTCAAACCAAGATTTGGCTTACTTTCCATTGGTTTTTTCCTAGCCATATATTATTCATCCAATGGAATGATGTCTATGATGAATGGATTTGAAAAATCATACAAATGCTCTTTTAAACCAAGAAATTTCCTTGTGAAAAGATTAATTAGCATACAATTAACAACCATAATGGTAGCCCTTGTACTGGCGTCTATTTTTTTAATACTCTTTGGAAATTCAATTATAATTTGGTTGGGCGGATTCATCAATTACGATGGTGTAACTAATTTTTTCCTATCTATTCTCCGATGGATTGCAGTGATAGCATTGTACTATTTTGGTATAGGAATGATATATAGATATGGACCCAGTGCCAAAGAAAGATTCCCAATTTCAAATCCAGGGACGACTATGGCAACCATTTTGTCCCTCCTGTCGAGTGTAGGATTTGCCTTATTTGTAAATTCTCCTTATAGTAAATATGACTCTTTATACGGTCCGATAGGTACAATTATGGTTATTATGCTTTGGATTCAAATCAATGCTTTTATATTACTGATTGGATTCGAACTAAATGCGAGTATAGTGGTCAATCGTGATTTAATCAAACTAAAAAACACATCTGACAATGACGACCATATTCCTAATGAAGTCCAAGAAGAATAAATTTAAATTTTAACATTTCATTTTGTTCTTTTTCAAAAAAAACATTTAAATTTACAGCACAAATTAAAAACAATACGATATGAGATACTCCATACTTTTAATAATGACACTTTTCATCTTTTCTTCTTGTGAAAATGAATTCATTCCTAAATTAATCGGAAATTGGGAAGGCACTAAAATCACAGAAATGGGAAAACCCATGAAATTAAATCCCAAAGATGTAAAACTTAGTTTTACGAAAGACGGTGTTTATCATTTTCAGTTTTTACGATTAAAAGAAGCCGGTAGATTTCACATGGATGCAGATCGAATTA
>CAZOHX010000642.1:0-2143 GCA_964579315.1 uncultured Saprospiraceae bacterium | reverse complement strand
TACAAGTATCATTATTTTTTATACTATTTTTATTAAAATTCAGTGTTTCTTTCGCAGAAACAGTTTTTGATGAATGCACTCCAGTACTTACTAATATTCCAGCAGATATTACCATCGAATGTGATAATGTTCCTAATGCTCCCACTAATGTAGAAGCAATTTGTGATGGAGAGACTGTATTACCAAAACTTGAGGAGACCATAGAGTTTAATAGCTGCGATGATTCTTACACAATCACAAGAGTATGGACTGCAACTAGTCAAACAGGAAATTCCGCAGTGGAAACTCAATTGATTTCTGTCGAAGATAATACACCGCCAGTTTTGAGTAATGTTCCAGCTGATTTAACAACAGAATGTGATGCAGTACCTGTTCCACCAAATAATATTTATGCTACGGATAATTGTGATTCTGATGTTGATGTTATTTTTGTAGAATTTGAAACGTCAGGTGCTTGTTTTGGCAGTTATCTATTGACACGTTCTTGGACAGCAACAGACAATTGTGGAAATTCCGCAGTGAAAACTCAATTGATTACTGTCGAAGATACAACAGTTCCGCTTTTTCAGGGTATTCCTGATGACATTACTTTAAGTTGCTCTGATACAGTGCCTAAACCACCAAATGTAAACTCAACAGATAACTGTTTTCCGAATCTACCTCTACCAAAATTTGTTCAAACGGAAACTGGTCAATGCCCTAATAAAATAATCACAAGAACATGGACTTCTACAGATGATTGCGGGAATGTAGCTGTTTACGAGCAAATTATTACATTGGAAGGAGAAGGTAACTTAAAGTACCATTTACGTAATCAAGCAGATGTAGATTTCTTTGTTGCTAATCATCCAACTTCTGGTATAATTCATGAGCTTATTATCGGAGAAAAAACTGATTTACATTCCAATGTAAATATAACTGATATATCTGGACTTTTATCGATTAAAAGCATTACTGGAGACTTAATTGTTGGCTACACTGATAAGCTGGTTGATATCAAAGGGTTAAACAATATTAAAACTATAGGTGGTGATGTCATTTTTATTCAAAATAAAAAATTGGTTGTAAATGATGGCTTTCTTAACTTGCAAAGTATTGGTGGTGATCTAAAAATATCCTTTGATGTAATTAATGGATTTAATAGTCTCCTTTCAATTGGTAAAGATTTAATTATTGGTAGCTATTCTAGTATAGAAAATAGTGTTGTAAATGGTTTTAGTATTCTAAAAACGATAGGAGGTAATTTTGAATTTGGAAATTTACACTTAAATCCATCGGGATCCTTTCCTTTTTCCTTAAACGGTTTAAGTAAGCTGTATGTTGTTTCTGGTGATTTGACAATAAGTACAAACAAAATAGATGTATTGCCTTTCAATGATTTAACAACAATTGGAGGAAAACTAACGATAAAGAATTGCACGCTTTCTTCATTAAATGGTTTAAATAATTTAGTCTCAACAAAACATCTTGTTATTGAATATAATGAAAACTTGACGGATTGTTCAGCTCTTTGTACACTTTTTGAGGCAGACGGAGTATCAGGTATCATAGAATTCAACCACAATCCCTCAGCATGTAGCAGTCAATCTGCCATCGAATCAGAATGTGAAAACCCAGATGGTTTCATGTTAAGAACACAAGCACAAGTCGATGATTTTATATCCAACTATTCTACTAAAACAACCATTTCTGGAGATTTAATCATCGGAGATAATGAAGCTCCTTTTACGGCATCTGACATCACAAATATTTCAGGATTATCATTTATAAAAACCTTGATAGGAAATTTGTACATTGGGTTTAATAACTCTCTTGAAAATCTAAATGGTTTAGAAAACCTTACTGCCGTTTCTGGAAATGTTACTATTCAAAATAATGAAATTTTGAACAAGTTTAGAAATAATGAATCTATTTCCGTTGGTTTTGAAAATATCTCTCAAATCGGTGGAGACCTACAAATTTTAGAAAATAATGCTTTAGCAAGTCTAAATGGTTTGGAAAATTTATCAACTGTTGGTGGAAAGTTAATTATTTCTACCAATCCTAATCTATCTGACTGCAAAGGCATTTGTAATATTCTTGATAATAATGGTGTCCAAGGTTCGATTCTTATCATAGGAAATCCAAGTGGATGCAGTAATCA
>CAZOHX010000641.1:0-2144 GCA_964579315.1 uncultured Saprospiraceae bacterium | reverse complement strand
GTCTTGGGATACCATGTCTATTATTTATCACAAGATGCCAAGTGCCCTTCAATTTGAGAAGAAATCAGTAATTATGGGCGGTAGTATGACTGCCTTTGATGCGTATCCCAAAACACTGATTGGTGATATTTCATCTATGATTATTAGATATATGCCTGCAATTGGAAAGCCATTTTATACTCCAGATATTCAAACGGCTCTTTTACCTGATTGGGAAGAAAAAATCGAAAAAATGGCTCAAATTTTAAGCAAAGAGCCAGAAGTTGTAATGATTGGTGGCGTACCTACTTGGTCTATCATATTGTTAGAAAGAATTTTAGAAATTACTCAAAAAAGTAACATGCTGGAAGTTTGGCCAGATTTTCAGGTTTATACACATGGTGGCGTTAGTTTTGAACCCTACCAAAATCGCTTCAAAGCTCTATTTCCATCAAAATCTGTCCAATATGTTGAAATTTATAACGCTTCCGAGGGCTTTTTCGGTATCCAACACGATTGGGAAGAAAATGATTTACTTTTATTATTAGATAATGGTGTTTTTTATGAGTTTATTCCTAAATCTGAATGGAATGATAAGCATCCACAAACCATCGGATTGGAAGAAGTAGAATTGGGAAAAGAATATGCTTTGGTTATTTCAACAAATGCGGGATTGTGGAGATATAGAATCAGTGATACAGTGATTTTTACAAGTAAATTTCCATTTAAAATTAAAATAAGCGGTAGAGTAAATCAATTTATTAATGTTTTTGGGGAAGAAGTAATCGTTAAAAATGTTGATGATGCTTTGAGCAAAACTTGTCAAACACTACAAGTTCAAGTCAATGATTATTCTGTAGGTCCCATCTATTTTACAAGAAATCAAAAACCTAGTCACCAGTGGTTGATTGAATTTAGAACACCTCCAACAAATTTAAAAGAATTTGGTATCTTATTGGATGAAAATCTAAGGCAAGTCAATTCAGATTATGATGCAAAACGCACCAAAGATATGGCACTTCAAAATTTGGTGGTTACTCCACTTACAGAAGGTACTTTTCAAAATTGGTTACGCTCTAAAGGGAAATATGGTGGACAACATAAAATTCCAAGATTATCTAATAATCGAAAATTCATAGAAGAAATATTGAATTTTAATGCAGCATCTTCAAAATATATGATTTGAACCGATTTTATCTCAAAATCATAATGTCTCCACTCAAAATATTGTCCGTAGGTAAAATTCCTTGCACCGTTTTTTCATAAACTCGACATTTGTAGAAATAAACACCTTCTGCTAGCTCTTTTCCTTGTAAATCTTTACCATCCCAATTGATATTGGTATCCTCGGTTTCAAAAACTAGCCCTCCCCAACGATTAAAAATTTGCATTTCGATATGATCAATAAAACGGGCGACCATGGGTTTGAAAAGGTCATTTTGATTATCTCCATTGGGGGTAAAAGTATTTGGGAGTATATATTTTGGACAATTGTCAACACAAATAATATTACTCTTTTCACTTTCATTTCCTTTATCATCAATAGCTGTGATTGCATAGCAACCAGCTACTCCAAATACTGCTCGATGATTAATTTTGATATTATCGGCTCCTTCAACTGTTTCTACCACTTCTAGAGGATTTCCTTCGATAGGCGAGTACCAAATATTATATTTCACAACATCATCTGTTGAGCCACATTCGTCATTAGGATTTGTCCACAATAGATGATTTTCAAAGGTAGTTTCGTCCGTAGCATTATCATCATCACAAGGATTGGTTACCGTCAACTCAGGAGGACAAGGTGGTACATTGTCTATTGGAATAGAACATACTTCTTGGGATTTATTCAATAAAATAGCCATATCCGAGGAGAATGATCCTCTTCCAAGAACGAAATAACAATATTTTTTTCCATTGATTAATCCTGCATCATCAAAAGTATTAGTCGAACTTATTCCAATAGAATCGAAAGAACTACTCCCCTCATCTTTGCGATAAATCACATATTCAAAATTATTCCAAGGTACTTCATTATTCCAAGCCAATTGATTTTTTTCATCCGTTGGTGCAATTTTTAAAAATATAGAAGAGGCAGTACTACTTTTTCCTAAAGGTTGATTTTCGCCTTTAACCTAAAACGCAAGTTGGTAATTATATCCAAG
>CAZOHX010000640.1:0-2144 GCA_964579315.1 uncultured Saprospiraceae bacterium | reverse complement strand
AACGGCAATGAACAAAAAACAGCAGCATAGCCACGGCACAATCCAATATCACACATGATTTTTCATAAAAAGAACAATTATTTTCAGGCCCACGAAGTTTATAATGAAAAAGAATCATGAAACAAATACTCCTTATCATTCCTTTATTTTTATTTACATGTAGTGAAGAAAACACCAATACCAATCAAAAGATTATCAATAAAGAAAGAAAAGCGGTACAAAGGAAAAAGAAAATTCCAAAAGAAAAGACAATACCTTTAATTCAAAAAGGAAAGCATATAGAGCCTGAAAAAAATGTTGTATTTACCCAAGGTCTTGAAAATACAATCCAAAAAAGATTTTTACCACCAAATGGTTATCAAAGAATAAAAGCAACGAAAGGTAGTTTTGCTTCTTATTTACGAGATTTAAAATTAAAACCTGTAGGAACAAAAGTCAAAAACTACGATGGGAGTACCAAGGAAAATCCTGTGTATGAAGCAGTTATTGATTTGCCCATTGGCAACAAAGACTTACATCAATGTGCCGATGCTGTGATGCGGCTAAGAGCTGAATATCTTTGGAGAAAAGGGGCTTATGATAAGATTCACTTCAATTTTACCAACGGATTTCAAGTAGATTATGCCAAATGGATGCAAGGCAATCGGATGATCGTAAGTGGAAATAAAACCTATTGGAAAAAGAAGACACAACCATCAAATACCTACAAAGATTTTTGGAAATACATGGAATTGATATTCGCTTATGCGGGAACATCATCTCTTTCCAAGGAAATGAAATCTATTAAAATGAAAGATATGCAAATGGGGGATGTTTTGATTCAGGGCGGATTTCCAGGTCATGCTGTTATTGTTTTGGATATGGCTGAGAATAGTGATGGAGAGAAATTGTATATGCTTGGACAAAGTTATATGCCCGCTCAAGAATTACAGGTTTTGAAGAATTTGAATACAAAAAGTATGAGTCCTTGGTATAAATTGGATGAAAAAAGTGCTGTTTATACACCTGAATGGGAGTTTAGTTCTGGTGATTTGAAACGATTTTCAAAATAAGAAATGTGTCATATTTCAGATTGTAGGTATGATTTGACTTTAAAGAAAGATGAGCATCAACTTGAATTTCGCCACTCATTCACCGCATGCAAATAAGCACTAGCACTCGAATACCCCAGTAAATAAGCAATATCTTGCGTCTTAATCTTAATTCCTTTTTGTAAATAGAAATTTAACTCCTTTTTAATTTTATTCGTTATTTTTCTAAAAGAGAGGGATTCTTGCTCCAGTTTTCGCTGTAAAGTCCTTTCTGTCATTGCAAATTGACTGGCAACTTGTTTCAAGTTAGGTAATTCAGGATTTGACATATTTAATATCATATTTCGCACATCATTTGAAAAATTATTTTTCTTTTTTGAATCCGAAA
Source organism: uncultured Saprospiraceae bacterium (assembly GCA_964579315.1). Classification (GTDB taxonomy): domain Bacteria; phylum Bacteroidota; class Bacteroidia; order Chitinophagales; family Saprospiraceae; genus CAMZLN01. Next base: position 725 of record CAZOHX010000640.1, on the reverse strand, counting down.
TCAAGGTGAGAAAATGTGGGAGAATTAATTCTAAATCAGATTTCCGTTTTAGATTAATTTCTTGATCTAAGATACTTTTTTTGAATATAAAGGCATGCTTCGAGCCTTTTTTAATTGGTTTTTTATACCATTTTGAATACGCATTACTTTCTGAATAGGGGAGTACGATTTCAAAATCATTGTCACCCATTATTAAAGTCAATTCTCTAAATACAAATGTAAAAATAGTATCTAAAATTTGGTTGTCAAGCGGTAAAATATTGCTCAATTCCAAAACAAAATAATTGTTTTTAAGGGATGATTTAAATTTTACCAATGGAAAATTTGTATCTGCGTAATCAGTCCATAGCTGAATGACTTGCTCTATTTTTGTTGCTTTCATAGAGACTTGATAGACAGATTCTAGGGCTTCAATATTTAAATAAGACCCAAAATGTAATCCAAAATAAGGATCTTTTGAAAGTGTAAAGATTTTTTCAAATGTATCTAAGTATCGTGATGAATCAATGTAGATTCCTTTTTTGGGGAAGGATTTATCACTGAGTCGCAAAAGTCCTTTCGATCTAGCGTAATCCAATAGATTGATTTGATGAATGGAATATATTTGCATTTAAGTTTTTCACAAATGTCGTAAAATATCAATAAAGTTGCAAGAGTTACATCTAATTTTGTATTGAATTAAAATTTAAACAATGAAATATTTATTAATCACGATAGGACTTTTG
>CAZOHX010000639.1:0-2153 GCA_964579315.1 uncultured Saprospiraceae bacterium | reverse complement strand
GGATTTGCATTTCTACTTAACCAAGCAACTTCATATCCATTAATTTGAAGCAAATGCGTCAAATGTTGTCCGATAAGTCCACTTCCTCCTGTAATAAGTACTTTTTTCATACATCACTGCAATTAATAACTCAAATCTTCCCCATAATCATTCAGATAAAAGGGTAATGACCAAGTGGCTTTGAAATTAAATAGTAAATCTAATCTTTTTTTCTCATCATGTTTCATTGTATTAAAGTCATAGGCTCTTTGATTTTTAGTAAATCCTTGTATAAATTCAACTCCAACAAAAAAATTGATTCTATTATCCTTACTTAAATACTGATAACCTATAAATTCAGACGCAGAGAATCCCCAAGTTAAGCGATCATAGCCGTAAGCGTAATCTCCTTTAACTTGTGGAACTGTTTTCTTTTCATCTAATAATCTCATTTTGTGGACTAAAAAGCCAGGACCTAGAGTAAATCTGATTCCAGATCGCCTGTTTGATTTAGAAATTGGAATTAATTTTCCAAAAAAAACGGTGGATGATAAACCACGTTCTCGTAAAAAAACATTCGTTAATAATTGATCACTTCCAATAATTTTACCATCATTGGTTCTAAGATTGGACAGTACATCTTCTTTTACGTGTGGTCCAAAAATAAATTCATGATTGGTACCAAAAATATAATTTTTGGAGGTAATTAAATCAAATCCTAATCCAATTGAAGTACTTGTCCCAAATCTGTCGGCAAAATCTCCACCAGGAATCTGAAAATTATAGGAAGTATTGATCAAAAATACGGACAAGCTGTCAATATTTCGGTTTTGTGCAGACACTCCTGAAAGTTGGAAGAAAAAAATAGGAATTAGGCAAAAAAAGAACTTAATTTTCATAAATCAAAGTATTAGTTTTCAAATTCATTACAAATTTACTAAAATAAGTAAGTAACATTGTTAAAATCAGTTTATATTTGCAGCGGAAAAAAAGAAATACGACTAAAAAAACGACATTTGTAAAGTGTATTACATTTTAGTCTTATTTGATCATGAGCAAAATTCAGATTTTTTGACAAATTCTTTTGGGATTAATTTAATTCCAAATTAGTTTACCAAATATCATAAATTCAAAACTATATTAAAAATGAAAAAAGTATTAATCACTGGAGCAGCAGGATTTTTGGGATCGCATTTGTGCGATAGATTTATCAAAGAAGGATATTTCGTAATAGGAATGGATAATTTGATTACAGGAGATATGAAAAATATTGAACACCTGTTTCCTTTAGAAAATTTCAAATTTTATAATCATGATGTCTCAAATTATGTTCACATTCCTGGAGAACTAGATTATATATTACATTTTGCTTCACCCGCAAGTCCTATTGATTATTTGAAAATGCCTATTCAAACTATGAAAGTGGGCTCATTGGGAACACATAATTTATTGGGATTGGCAAAAGCCAAGGGAGCAAGAATGTTGATTGCTTCAACCTCAGAAGTTTATGGAGACCCGTTGGTTCATCCTCAACCAGAAGATTATTGGGGAAATGTGAATCCTATTGGACCAAGAGGGGTATATGATGAAGCGAAACGCTTTCAAGAAGCAATTACGATGGCTTACCATACGTTTCATGGTGTTGAAATTAGAATTGTGAGAATATTTAATACTTATGGACCTAGAATGAGAGTGGATGATGGTAGAGCCTTACCTGCATTTTTTGCTCAGGCAATTCGAGGGGAAGGTATTACGGTATTTGGTGATGGATCACAAACGAGATCATTTTGCTATGTTGACGACTTAGTTGAAGGCATTTATAGATTATTGCACAGTGACCATACTATGCCTGTGAATATTGGAAATCCTGTGGAAATTACAATTAGTCAATTAGCGGAAGAAATTATCGATTTGGTTGGTAATCCAGATGCGAAAGTGATTTATAAAGATTTGCCAAAGGATGATCCAAAAGTGAGACAACCTAATATTACTTTGGCTAAAAAAGTTTTGGACTGGGAGCCGAAAGTATCTCGTGAAGAGGGGTTGAAAATTACACATGAATATTTTAAGACGGTAGTAAAATAAAACTTGATATGAAAAATCAAACAATTATAATAACAGGTGGAGCTGGTTTTATTGGTTCTCATCTAGTTAGATTAATGGTCAATAAGTAT
>CAZOHX010000638.1:0-2155 GCA_964579315.1 uncultured Saprospiraceae bacterium | reverse complement strand
TCAAAAAAACGTACAAAGTTAGGATTCGTTCACCCTTTAAATCGAACAGTTATGATTGTGAATAATTTACATTTCCAAAAATAGTCAGAAGCCCGAATCTAGGATTCAGGTCTTAGGTCATTTCCGTTTATTCTGACAAATATTTCCATTTTAAAAGAATTGATTTCAACGTAATCGTTGAGAAGTTGAGATAATTTTGCCTATGCAAAATTTGGTTGAAACGTTGAGCACTTCCTAAACAGATTTATCGCTCAACAGGAAATTGCTATGGCAATTCTGATCTGCCTGACGGTCGGCAGGCTCAACTGCTCAATGTCAATTCAACAATAAATTCATCATAAACTCAAATATGAGCAACAATAAATTACGGGGAAAAGATCTCCGAAAATTAAATTATACAGACGACCAAATCAAAAGTTTGGCATTAAATATTATTTCTAAACATTTTAAATATACAACGAAACAAGAAAAAATAGATTTACTAGTAGATGTAAAAAACTATCCTGAAAATTATACAAATCATGAGTTTTTAGCTCCAATTGCAGAACGATTAATTGAATTGGAATCTGAATTTGAAGAAGAAATTCGTGAAGAAATTGCATTGAAACCTGAACCAACACCCTATAAAGTGTATGGAAAACAATTCATAGAACAATCCACTATTTTACAGATGGATATGGTGATGCGTTTGCCAATAGCTAGGAAAGGAGCGTTGATGCCAGATGCACATGTAGGTTATGGAATGCCCATTGGGGGCGTTTTGGCTACAGAAAATCAAGTGATTCCTTATGGGGTAGGAATGGATATCGGTTGTAGAATGTCATTGACACTTTACGATACGCCCGCTCGATTTTTGAAACGGGAGCATTATGCAATTAAAACAGCCTTGAAAGAACACACTTATTTTGGATTGGGTGCTTTGAGAAATGGTACTGTCGAACATGAAGTTCTGGATAGTGAAGTCTTTCAAGAAACGAAATTATTGAGACAATTACACGGAAAGGCAGCCATGCAATTGGGTACATCTGGAGGTGGAAATCACTTCGTAGAATTTGGGATTGTTACCATCGGACCGAAGAGTGGAACGGGTATTCCAGAAGGAGATTATATTGGTCTTTTGGCACATTCTGGTTCTCGTGGACTAGGGGCAACCATTGCTCAATATTACACCCAAGTGGCTATTGATACCTGTCATTTACCAAAAGGTGCCCAGCATTTGGCATGGTTGGAATTGGATACAGAAGTAGGACAAGAATATTGGAGAGCAATGAATTTGGCAGGCGATTATGCGAAAGCATGTCACGACGTAATTCATAAGAAATTAGCCAAATTATTGAGTTTAAGACCCATTTTGAAAATTGAAAATCACCATAATTTTGCATGGAAAGAGCTTCAAAGTGATGGAAAAGAACTCATTGTTCACAGAAAAGGGGCTACTCCTGCGAAAGAAGGCGTACTAGGAATTATTCCTGGATCAATGGCCACTCCTGGTTATATTGTTCGAGGAAAAGGGAAAAAAGATGCACTTAATTCAGCATCACACGGAGCAGGAAGAAAGCTTTCCAGAAAGAAGGCAAGAGAATCAACTACAAATGGGACACTTCGAAAATTGCTACGTCAAAAACAAATCACTTTGATTGGCGGAACGAGCGAAGAAGCGCCTATGGCATATAAGGATATTGAAAAAATTATTGAAACACAGAAGGGGGATTTGGTCGATGTGATTGGGACCTTTAATCCTGTTTTGGTGAGAATGGCTAAATAGAGCGATATCAGGACGGGACGACATCAAGACATCTGGACAAATCAGAAGGTCTTGGCGTCTTAATTATTCAATTTGTACATAAACAACCACACATATTACAGCTTGCGGTATGGAACAATGTCTCCTACGGAACTCGTATGCATGGCTCAAAAATTTGGATTAAATGCACTAGTTTTAACCGATATCAATAATACTTCTTGTAGTATCGAATTTATAAATGCCTGTAAAAAAGCAGGAATTAAACCTATTTTAGGAATTGAGTTTCGAAAGGAAAATGAATTTTTATATATCGGAATTGCAAAGAATAGGGAAGGGTGGCGACAACTCAATGAGTTTTATTCTATGCATCAATTGGATGGAAAACCATTGCCATCTGTTGCTCCTGATATG
>CAZOHX010000637.1:0-2155 GCA_964579315.1 uncultured Saprospiraceae bacterium | reverse complement strand
TATAAAATGATACAAATTAAATTATTGTTTATTAGCTTAATTCTTGTAGGATTTGGTTGTGGAGTGCATGAGCCAAAGCAACCTGCAAAAGAAAAGCCAATTGTTTTGAAAAGGAAAATCAAAACTGGTGCACAACAAATTGATAAATATATATCTTTTCTCCAAGGGAAAAAGGTGGGTATGGTCGTCAATCAGACTTCTATGATTGATGAAACTCATTTAGTGGATTCTTTGCTCCATAGAAATATCAAAATTGTGAAAATTTATGCTCCAGAGCATGGATTTCGTGGCAAAGCTGATGCTGGAGAGCATGTAGCGGATGGGATTGATTCAAAAACGGGATTGCCCATTATTTCTATTTATGGAAAATCAAAAAAACCGAGTAAAAAGCAGTTAGATGGAATTGAAGTCATGGTATTTGATATCCAAGATGTTGGAGCTAGATTTTATACTTACCTATCGACTTTGCACTATGTGATGGAATCTTGTGCAGAGCAAAATATTCCTGTAATTGTCTTGGATCGTCCCAATCCAAATGCTCATTTTATAGATGGTCCTATTTTGAAAAAAGCGTTTAAAAGTTTTGTTGGAATGCACCCCGTTCCTATTGTGTATGGCATGAGCATAGGGGAGTATGCACAAATGATTAATGGGGAAAAATGGTTGAAAAATGAAATCCACTGTGATTTGAAGGTCATTCCATTACAGCATTGGACACATGATACACCATATATATTACCCATCAAACCTTCTCCAAATCTGCCTAATAATCGGTCTATTTATTTATACCCATCTTTGTGTTTGTTTGAAGGTACGTTGGTGAGTGTGGGCAGAGGAACGGATAAACAATTTCAAGTGGTGGGACATCCTGATTTTACAAAAGGAGATTTTGAATTTACCCCTCAACCCAATGATGGAGCTAAATATCCAAAATTGGAAGGGAAAAATTGTCATGGGTATTATTTTAATCAAAATGCGGATGATTATTTTCATAAAAACCAATTGGATTTGTCTTTTTTAATCCAATTTTATAAAAATCTTAATCGCAAAGATTTTTTTCTTAGCAATAATTTCTTTAATAAATTGGCTGGCAATGATATTTTAATGCAGCAAATAAAAAGTGGTCTTTCTGAAAAAGAGATTCGCCTTACTTGGCAAAAAGATTTAGAACATTTCAAGGATATTAGACGTAAGTATCTGTTGTATTGATGAAAATTTATTGGTGAAATATAAGCTATTAGAAAAAGAAACATCAAAGAATATAATAGATTTTTAGCAATAGATTTTTATATTTGCATCATTCAAGATTGTTATTAAATTAAAACAGAAAATGGGAAGAGCATTTGAATTTAGAAAAGAGCGAAAAATGAAGCGTTGGGCTGGAATGGCTAAAACGTTTACTAAAATAGGAAGAGAAATTGCGATTGCAGTTAAAGAAGGGGGGCCTAATCCAGAATATAATCCTAGATTGCGGACTGCCATCCAAAATGCCAAGAGTGCAAATATGCCAAAGGCCAATGTAGAAAAGGCTATCAAACGAGCAAGTTCAAAAGATGCAGAGTCCTATGATGAAATGTTGTATGAAGGCTATGCTCCTCATGGAATAGCAGTAATTGTTGAAACGACTACCAATAATCCAACAAGAACGGTTGCCAATGTCCGACATGTCTTTAGTAAATATGGTGGTTCATTGGGAACGTCGGGTTCTGTTGACTATATGTTTTCTCGAAAAGCCATTTTTACCGTAAATTTACCTGAAGATCAGGATTTGGAAGAATTAGAATTAGAATTGATAGATTTCGGTTTAGAAGAGATTAAGAAAGATGGAGACGATATGCAAATTGTTGCTACTTTTGAAGATTTTGGTAAAATGCAAAAAGCACTTGATGAGCAAAATATTGAAGTAGTTCGTACAGAATTTGAACGCATTCCAAGTATGTATAAGACTTTAACGGATGACCAAGTGGAAGAAGTGATCAAACTTATTGACAAAATGGAAGATGAGGATGATGTGGCTGCTGTTTTTCATAATATGAATATGGATGAATAGAGTGTGCTCACTTTAGAAAGCAAAAAAAATGGTCTTAGTTTGAAAAACTAAGACCATTTTTTTTACAGGATACAACTCATCCCAAATCATATTAGTGCGTAATAA
>CAZOHX010000636.1:844-2157 GCA_964579315.1 uncultured Saprospiraceae bacterium | reverse complement strand
CTAATGTGGACTAGTTTGACTTTAAAATTACTTAAAGGTTTAATCTCTCAAGAGGATAAGGCACTCATTTTAATAATGTACTCATTTTTTTTCAATTATTTGATTGGTATTAATATAAAAAAACCCGATACCGTCTAGCGATACCGAGTTTTTTATATTTTTCACCTTCAAAAATTGAAAATATTTAGGAAGAGCTACGTTTTGCCATTTCATCTCGAATTTTAGCAGCTTGCTCGTAATCTTCCGCAGAAAGTACCTGCTTTAGCATAGATTCCAACTCTTTTAAAGAATAGCTATTTAATAACTTGCCCTGTTTCATGGGCTCATTTGTCTCAGGACTTTCCGTATCTTCACCCATCTCACTTTCATCCCTATCTTGAAATACTCCTGCCGTATCCAAAATAAAATCATACGCGTAAATTGGACATTCAAATCGTACCGCCAATGCCAAAGCATCACTTGTGCGAGAATCAATCTCAATCGTTTCCCCCTTTCGTTCACAAATCAACCGAGAATGAAATACGCCATCTAGTAAATTATTTATCAAGATATACTTAAGATCAACATCTAAGATTCCCAAGACATTTTTAAGCAAATCATGCGTCAATGGTCTATTAGGAATAATACCTTCCATGGCAACGGCAACTGCTTGAGCCTCTGCCCCCCCAATCACAATGGGTAATTTTCGTTTGCCCTTTACTTCACCTAAAACTATTGCATAATTTTGTGTTTGAGAAACACTATGCGAAAGAGCCACAATTTCTAATAATACTTTTTTCATATTTAATTTAGTATGTCAATGAAGTTTTTTTCAACCTTTTTAGTACAAAAAAGAAAAAATAAACTGTTCAGATTTAGATGCCTTTTTCAAAAGTTCCATAAGATAGTCTTTTCAATTATTTTATGCAAGTTGTCATTCAATTATTTGAAAATTTCTATCTGTTTGGACAAGCAGAAGACTTAATTTGCCTTCATTTTTTTAATTGCATCAATCAATCTTGGTACTACTTCAAACAAATCGCCACAAACACCATAGTCGGCAGCCTTGAAGAATGGAGCTTCGGGATCTTTGTTGATAACTACAATCACTTTAGAATTATTGACTCCAGCCAAATGCTGAATTGCTCCTGAAATTCCTATTGCTATATACAAATTTGGATTGATAGCAACACCCGTTTGTCCAACATGTTCATGATGAGGACGCCAATCACTATCCGCTACAGGTCTAGAACAAGCTGTGGCTGCACCCAATACATTTGCCAATTCTTCGATAATACCCCAATTTTCAGGTCCTTTCATTCCTCTACCTGCGG
>CAZOHX010000636.1:0-834 GCA_964579315.1 uncultured Saprospiraceae bacterium | reverse complement strand
CGGAAACTACAATTTCAGCTTCTGGCAAAGGAATACCTCCTTCCACTTTTTTCAATTCTTTGACACTTACCTTAGGAGTAGCAATTTCCAAAGCCAACTCCTCCACAGGAGCATCACTACCAGAATCATCTGGTGCAAAGGAATTACTTGCTAAGCTTAAAACTTGAATATCGGAATCTATTTTCACGTTGGCAATCGACTTTCCAGAAAACACTTTCGTTTTCACCATCATTCCATTTGAGAAATCAGGGACACTAAAGACCCCCGAAACCATTCCTGCGTCCAAACGTGCAGCAATTCTTCCCATCATTGCCTTTCCACTGGCATTATGTGCTAAAATAATTGTTTTTGCACCTATTTGAGTCGCTACATCGCAAATTGCTTTTGCATATATTTGGCTATCAAAACCCTTTAAATTAGCATTTGAAACATGAATAACTTTTGATGCTCCATATTTTCCGAGCGTAGCCGCTTGATCTGTTTCTCCAAAAACTAAAGCAATACATTCTGTACCAGATGCACTTGCAACCTTAGCTCCATAACTTACCAATTCAAGGGCTGCTTTTTTAAATTTTCCGTTAGAATTATCTATATATGTTAATACCATTTTTTTTCTTTTTTACGTTTTTAAATCGCTTTTGCTTCCTCATGCAATAGTCTCACCAATTCATCCATATTTTCTGGATCAACCATCGTTACAGATGATTTTTCGTCAGGCAATTCATAACTTACAAATGAAACATGACCATCCGCATTAATACCAGGTATGACCTGTAAAGGCTTTCGCTTTGCCATCATAATGCCTCTCATATTTGGAATTCTTTGTTCGGCAAG